>CBDUIU010000061.1:0-11366 GCA_965367335.1 uncultured Saprospiraceae bacterium | reverse complement strand
GTTTAAATTTTTGACAATGAAGTTGTCTAATGAAATAAGTGCAGGGCTGATGTAATACCTATGGAATTTTCGCTCTAATTTAGATACAACAATCTATATATTTTAAAGCGTCTCTGCTTTTTTTGCTTAAAAGGCTATTGGTAAAGAGATCCTGTCGATTTTTAGTTGGGCAGGGAGCTACCATCTGCAAAAACTTAAGCAGAAAAATAAATAAACAGTAAATAATAATTAAATTATCCTTTTACCTGAAATGTCTCAGATAAAATAGTTAGAAATGGATAATGCCAGCCCCACACGTGTCTACCAGTTTCTGCAAGCCCATTTGCCCTTTTCACTCTTTCGTGCAGCTGAGCTGATGCAAATTGCCGAGCGTGTTATCGTTAAATATTATCAAGCCCAGCAAGCCATCTTTACCCAGGGAGAGCAGCCTGGAAATTATCTTTTCATCGTCAGGGAAGGTGCTGTTCATTTAATCCGGGAGGAAGGGGAAGAAAACCAATTGATAGACGCATGTGATGAAGGAGATGTTTTTGGAATCCGCCCGCTTTTGGCAGCACAAACCTATGCTCTTTCTGCTATTGCGGAAGAGAAAAGCCTGATCTATGCCATAGATATTGATATTCTACGCCCCCTATTGGAGACCAATCCTAAAGTCGCTTTGTACCTTGCTCAATCGTTTGCTGCAGGGAAATTCAATCGGACGATGACCTTATCATCTGCTCCTCATTTTCCTCAGCGGCGCAATGTGGCACTTGATCGTACTTCCGAATTAATGCAAGTAGTTTCAGTGGAAAAAAGTAAGGCACCCATCACCTGTTCTCCTGAAACGCCTGTTCAACAAGCTGCACGCACCATGCGACTACATCAGGTCGGCTCCATCATTATTGTTGATGATGCTTTTCGGCCAGTAGGCATTCTCACTGACCGGAATTTACGCAACCATGTTGTTACCGGGGAGGTTTCTCTGGATGCACCGGTTCACCAGATCATGTCAAAACCGGTAATCACGATTACTCCTCTACTCACCCTGGCGGATATTCAGATGACAATGCTCAAACATGGCATTCATCATCTTTGCCTGACGGAAAACGGGCAAACAGACAGCAAAGTAGTAGGTGTAATTTCAGAACATGATCTTTTAGTTTTACAGGGCAATAACCCGGCAATTCTGATCCGGGAGGTCAAGCGATGCCATGACAGTACTGCTTTGCGGCACCTCAGAGAAAGAGCAGAAAGCCTCATGGCTGCTTACCTGGAACAAGAAGTAGCCATTGGCTTCATCTGTACTATGATGAGTGAAATCGATGATGCGATCATTCGCCGTACGATCGTCCTGGCTGAACAAAAGCTGGTTGAAGAAGGGGTGGAAAAAGTAACTACCAGCTGGTGTTGGATGGCACTGGGCAGCGGAGGACGACAGGAGCAATTGCTTCGAACTGACCAGGATAGCGCGCTGGTATTTGCCGATGTACCCCAAAGTGATTCTGTGAAAAACAAGGCTTATTTTCTTCACCTTGCCAGCATTATAACAAAATTATTACACGAATGTGGCTTTGAGTATTGTCCGGCAGAAATGATGGCCAGCAATCCGGAGTGGTGCTTGTCGCTGAGTGAATGGAAAGCCCAATTTGCTTCGTGGATCTTTACGCCCACTGCTCAAAATATTTTATTTTGCAATACGTTTTTTGATTTTCGGGCGATAGCCGGGGATTTCACCTTAACCGAAACATTGACCAGGCATGTTGTCAAGTGTATTGATGAAAAACCGATCTTTCTGCCTTTCCTGGTAAGACATGCCTTAAATACACTGCCGCCGCTTACCTTTTTCAGAAACTTTGTAGTAGAAAAAAGCGGAGAACATAAAGATGAATTTGATATTAAGGGTCGCGCTATGTTACCTTTAACTGATGCCGCCCGGGTACTCATTCTGGAAAGTAAACAACTCGACGTCAATAATACCTTTCACCGTTTTGACCGACTGGCCGAGTTGGATGAGAACAACCGTGAGTTGTTCCAACAAGCTGCTGATGCTTATGAAATACTGGTTCGCTATCGAGCCATTCAAGGGTTAAAAAATAAAGATAGTGGCCGATTCTTTAAACCTTCCGATTTAACAAAAATGCAGCGGCTCACCTTACGAAATAGCTTTATCCCGATCAGTGAGTTGCAGACACTTTTAAAAGTTCGCTTTCGGCTTTCCTTAATTATGTGATGGTGACCAGTGAATTACTTTTCTCAGTCATTCACTCCACAACCACCTTCAAGGTATCGGCCTTAATTCTTAGCTGCAACCATTCTGTCAGCTTTTTCACTTCAGCACGCTTCGGTCGTTTTTTGAAATTTGCATACACTAAAAACAAGGTATCCTGTTTCAAAGAATCTGCATTTGCCAACAAGGTGTTGGTAATGGAAAACTCTTTAATATCCGGATATTGAACTTTCACCTCTTTGGTGATATCCATTATTGGCAATTCCTTTGAACGGAGCCGAACTATTTCTCCTTTCAACACTTCAATTTGTGAGTCTTTATTTTTGATCAGCGCCTCATTTTCTTTATATAGATCTTCGATAATCCCCATTTTTAATTGTTGTCCCATTTCCTGTCCCATTTGTTCAATGGTTGCCAGGTCAACTATATCATCATTCACATGACCTTGCCTAATAATCAATTCAACGTTCTCCAGATTGTACTGGGGCATTCGGCTTTTTAATTCCTCTATTTTTTCTTGTTTAATGGGAACACCCAACAAGGAAACTTCAATCCGTGGATTATCCTCAAATATATAACGCTGGTTGATTACCTGGCAATTTTCAAAAACCATTTCTGTTCGGACAAAACGACTGGCATTTCGCTCAAAGACTGTTTTGCGCACTACCGAAAACGCAGTTAAGATACTAGGGATGATAGTGAGTATCACAAAAACAGTAATATATCGCTTCACCTTGGTTTCCCGTTTGGGATCCAAAAACTCCTTTGGATGAAACCTTAGAAAACGGACGATTAAAAAAGTAGCTAAACTGATAAAAACACTGTTGATAAAGAACAAGTAAAAAGCACCAAAGAAGAAATGCCACGTACCCGTAGCTAAACCAAAACCTGCCGTACAAAGCGGTGGCATCAAGGCAGTGGCAATTGCCACCCCTGGGATTGCATTACTCTTTTCCCGACGTGAGCCGGCCACAATCCCTGCCAAACCTCCAAACAGGGCAATCAAAACATCCCAGAGTGTCGGTTGAGTTCTAGCTAACAATTCTGACTGCGCTTGATCCAAAGGTGAAATCCAAAAATACAGCGCAGATGTCAAAACCGAAATTATAACAGCAATTCCCAGATTTTTCAAGGCGCGAACAATCAGCTGCAAATCATTGATTCCTACGCCCAGACCGATTCCCATGATCGGGCCCATCAAGGGAGAAATTAACATGGCACCAATCACCACTGCTGTGGAATTGACATCCAATCCAATAGAACAAACCATAATGGCAAAGATCAAGATCCAGAGGTTAGCACCACGGAAAGGAACTCCCCGCTTTATCTCCTCAATAGTTTCTCTTTCATTCGCCCGGTCTTCATTCAGGTTGAATAAGTCTCTGAGAAAAGTGGTAATATTTTCCAGAATAGATTTAAGGGTAACACGTTCCATTTCTGCTTATTTGGGATAAAAGTAGTGAAAGTGCAGGACATTATAAATTGCTTATTTTTTCCAAACCATCCAACATCAACTGTGCTGTTGCCGGATTCGTTGCCAAAGGTATATTGTGTACATCACAAAGCCGCATGAGCATTTGTACATCAGGTTCGTGAGGATGTTTATCCAAAGGATCCCGAAAGAAGATGACCATCTCTAACTCTCCAACAGCCAGTAGGGCGGCGATTTGGGCATCTCCTCCTTTAGGTCCGGAGAGCATTCTCGATACCTCAAAGCCAGCCTGTTCAAGGTGGCTTCCCGTTGTCCCGGTCGCAATTAATCTGGCATTTTGCAAAATCTTTTTGTTCTTCAGTACAAAATTTACCATTTCTGGCTTCTTTCCATCATGTGCAATCAACGCAATATCATATTCCATATGTATCAATTTTGTTCGTAAGATAACTGCTTCCTTAAAAAGTGCGCTACAAGAACTATTAAATTTTAACAATATTTTTTTGAACATCAGGGGGACTTTTTCAACACTTACAAAACTAATAGATGAAACAATTTGATAATCATTCATTTATTCAACCTTTTTTAAACCTCGATCACGATGAAAAAATCAATCCTCCTGCTACCTTTGTTTTTATTTTTATTCAGTAACCTTAATGCACAAAACTATCAGTCTGCGGTAGGTGTTCGCCTGGGTTCTCCCTTGTCTATTTCTTACAAACAGTTTATCAATGATTCCCATGCTTTGGAAGCCTACGTAGGCACCCGCGGATATAGTTGGTATCGATGGACAAACATTAGTGCCGCCTATCAAATTCATAAAGACCTTTCTTTAGAGGGCTTAGAAGGTTTGCAATATTATTATGGCTTAGGGGGTTCCGTTTACTTTTGGAGTTGGGATGACGCTTTGTTTGAAGACTCTTATACTGCGACCACCTTTGGTGTTCAGGGTTATATAGGTTTGGACTACAAATTCACAAACCTCCCCCTTAATATTACCCTGGATTGGGTACCTACCTACTTTGTCAATGGTTATGGTTCCGGTTTTGGAGCTGGCTTCGGGTCATTGGGCATTCGGTACACCTTAAATTAAGGACAGGTAGGAATGGCCTTAGTTTGCATTTTTGAGTAAGTAAGTAATTTTGTTCGACCGGTATCTAAATATTTTTCACTGAACAAATCCATACTAAACTTGTCCACAACAAATGGACAGGTTTAGTAACTTTTATTAAGATCAGTTTACAAAGCCCCTAAAAATCCGTATCTTAATCACTCCCAACACCGATTGTTGCTCGTTTTACGAAACAATCTTACCATGAAAACAACACTATCCACATTACTCGCACTGTGCTGGTTATTTGGGTCCGGTCCAACTTCAATCAACCTCAATCATCGCCTAATTGCTCATTATACTTTTGACCAATGTGATGCCCGAGACGATACTGGCAATGGCTCCGACGGACAGCTTTTTGGCAATGTGGACTGTTGGTGCGGCATACGAAATGATGGGTTGCTCTTCGATGGCATCAATAACTACATCGAATTTACCGGACCGGTCAACCGTTACTTCAGTACCTCTAATTTTACCATCAGCTTTTATTTCAAGTCTTGGCAACAAACGATCTTTCGCCAAAGTCTCTTATCCAAAAGAACGAATTGTACGGAATACAATATGTTTGACCTCCAGCTTGATGCTCAAAACAAGCTGGTTGATACCGACATTCACGAAACGCCGTTAAAAGACTACAAGGAGGTTTCACCCTATTATCTGGAACAAGGCTGGCATCATTATGCATTAGTTCGCGCTGGTTCTACCGTTTACACTTACATGGACGGAGAGTTGCAGAAAAAAGGGTTTCGTTGCAGCGGGGTTGATATTGGGAATTCCACTCCGCTAAGCTTTTCCAATAGCCCCTGTATTTCCCGTAGCGGTACCCGGCGTTTTAAAGGGGTGTTAGATGAGATGCGTATTTACGACCGCGCGTTAAGCCAGGAAGAGATACAAGCGCTTTACTTACTAAATCCTATTGAAGATGCTAATGCAGATTGCCTGACGGATAATAGTCCGAAAATTCTACCATATAGCCCTTATTTTCAAGGGAAAAGACCGTACCTTTGTGCCGCTTACTAGCAGATTATCCTTCTAGTCATACTAGTACAATTAACTAACATTTATTCAATTCAAGCGAGCTAATCTGTTCGCAGAAAAACCCTATAACTATGTTTGGAGATTTAATGGGTAATATGGAAGAAAAACAGGCAGCAATGAAAGCCAAACTGGCTAACATTCAGGTGGAAGCAGAGGCAGGGGATGGCGCTATTAAAGTCAGTGCAAATGCGAATCGCGAAATCCTCAACATTTCTATTGATAAAAGCAAACTTGACTGGGACGATAGTGAACAGTTGGAAGACCTCCTCCTGGTAGCCATTAACCGGGTGATTGAGCGGGCCTCCGCAAAAGAAGCTGAGGAGTCACAAAAATTAATTCAAGATATGTTACCCCCTGGCTTAGGAGGCATGTTCGGGATGTAGGCATACATCTTGATACTTTATCATATATCACAATTAGCCTAAGAATTACCATAGGCTATAAGCTGGAGGCAAAATAAGCCATCAACCGATACGTTTATACCCTATGAGTTTAAATACAAGCTATATGAAATATCTTTTCTCCCTTTTGTTAATGGTATTGGCAGGAAGTACTTATGCCCAGCCAGAAGGTTTAGCCGCTTATTTTACTTTCGAAAATAATGATGCCCTGGATGTTAGCGGGAACGGGAATAATGGGACAATCGTTGGTAATCCTACTTTTGACTGTGGGTTACGCGGAGAAGCCATGTGGCTCAATACTACCACCTCCGATGACCACGTCTTGTGGTTGGGCATCCTGAACAACCTTTTCAACCGCCGTGACTTTTCCATTAGCTTTTATATCAAACCTACTAATCAATCTAATCCTAAGGTCATTCTTTCTAAAAGAGAACCAGGGGATTGCGGGCAGTTGGGCAGCTTTGTTATTCGATATTTGCCAAGCCAGAATAGCGTTTCAGTTGAGTTATCAGAAGATCCGACAAAAAATGGCAATGTTCAAGGAGAATTGAGCCCTAACCAATGCTGGCAACATATCGTTTACGTTCGCTCGGGAAATGAAAGCATGTTGTATATAAACGGGGCATTAGCTGATCGTAAAAATGCTGGCTCCCGTGTAGATGTTGATAATAATGGCATCCTGGTATTGGGACGATTGTTTGACAACGGCGGGTGTTCCGTCATTGATAATGTCTATACCGGACTAATCGATGAGCTTCGTTTTTATGACCGGGCCATTAAGCCACATGATGTAGAATTTTTATACGAATCTCCTGACCAAATTTCGGTATCGGATACGACTATTTTTTTAGGACAATCAGTCACGCTCCGATTACAACCAACCTGCTCAAATCAGTTCCTGTGGTCTCCTGATGCTACCTTAGATGATAAATTCTCTCCTACACCTTTAGCTACTCCTATCGAGACTACAACCTATGCGGTTAACATGCAGGACAATATTTGTATCGCCTTTGATACGGTTCGTGTTATCGTCATAGATCCTGCCTTGTTGGATTGCCAACAAATATTTCTCCCTAAGGCCTTTACACCCAATGGAGACAACCTCAATGATCGTTATGGTATCAGTAACCCCAATGCCGAACAAAATTTGGTTTCTTTTGAGATTTTTGATCGGTGGGGAAGCCGGGTATTTTTTACGGACGATCCCTTTGTTACCTGGGATGGTTCTTTCAAGGGAGAACCGATCAACCCCGGTGTACTGTTGTACCGCGTGAAGTACATTTGTGATGGCGACACCAAAGTTGACGTAGGGAGTATATCGATTCTTCGTTAACTTGCAGAACCGAAGGAAATTTACTTTCCTGCGAATGTGCTTATTTTATACCTTTTCAATCTCCTTAGGGAGCTGAATACTATGCGAATTTCAAAATACACCTTTCTTTGTTTAGCTTATCTTTTAGTGATCCTCTTTTCTTGTAATTCGGATGTTCCTAAGGAACAATCCGCAACAGTATTGCCCCAAGAGCTCACTAAGGAGTCCATTAATTCGGACCTTCAGTCCGATGAAGTTGACGCCAGGCTAAACGAAGAGCCCCCCCCACCTTCACAGCTTCCCACGATGGATAGTACTGTTTTAGAAAAAAATGGAGATGAAAATGGTACGGCAATTGCAACTTCTACTCGATCCGCTACTACAATACCAAAAGCCAAAGAAGTGGCTAATAAAATACCGACAAAAAAACGGAGTGAAAAGAAAGGGAAAAAGGAAAAAGCAGTAGCCGGAGTTAAATTTGATAGCCAAACATATCCATATGGCAATATCCGACAAGGTGATATCGTAGAACATCAATTTTATTTCACCAACACCGGTAATGCCCCATTAATCATAACCAATGTTAACGCAAGCTGCGGCTGTACTCAGCCTAGCTATCCATTTATCCCCATTGAGCCAGGAGAAAAGGGTTACATTGGTGTCACCTTTGATTCCAAAGGCAAATTGGGAAAACAAAAGCCTATTATCACCGTCATAACGAATGCCTCACCTTCTACTTATAAACTCAATTTAGAGGGATATGTTGAGGCAGGTAAAAGCGAGGAGGAAACACCTTCGGTAGGTCAATAGTCCCTTTTTGAATTTTAATCATCTTGTCATGCCTACTAAGGTCGAACATATTCATCAATTACTCAGCAAAACTGATTCTTTGTTTACACAACAGAATATGACTCAAGCCTTCGACCTCGCCAAACAATCCATCGTATTTTCTGAACAAGATTTTGAACGAACTGTACAGCAGTTGAACAAAGCACTTGAGCATTGTCGGGTAAAAGGGGATCGAGTTAATGAGATCAAAGCGCTTTGTTTATTAAGCCAACTTCATATTTCTCAAAATGCTTTTACTGATGCCTTAAAATACGCGGAATGTTGTATTCCAATTATTGGTGATTTAGGGCGAGAAATGGATAAAGCACTTCTGGCAGAGGTTTACCATCAGCTGAGTTTGTCATATGCTAAAAAACAAGAATATACCCGACTTCAAGAACTCTGTGAATCTCTACTGAGCTTGAGTCGTGAGTTGGGGGATGAAGAGAAAGAATTGAGTTCTCTTCAACACCTGGCAGTATTTTATGGATCAAGGTCCGACTATAAACAGGCGATGCAATACTTGTTGGAGGCACTGGAGAAAAGTCGCAAGTTGGGGCATCGAAAAGCCATTGCAGATTGCCTGATCAACATAGGTACGATCTACGCTAACCTTTATAACCATGCAGAAGCGCTCGATCGTTACGAAATAGTATTAAAAGAATATGCCGATATTCTCGATGAAAACACCTTGGTCATTGTTTATAATAATGTTGGAAATATCCAATATTCCAATGACCGTCCTGACCTGGCATATCTCTATTTTGAAAATGCACTCCAGCTAGCTCAATCCCGTAATTATCGGGTAATGGTTGCTCGCTCCTTAGCCCAATTAAGCCGTACCAATCTGGCTCGAAAAAACAATGAACTTGCTTTCGAACAAGCCCAACAAGCTGATCAGCTTTTCACAGAACTAGGAGGTGATGTCCCCGGCAAGCAAATTAACTTGATCAACCTGGGCCATATTTTTTACAATAGAAAAGATTATGCAAAAGCGAATCTTTGGCTCAGCCGTGGCATTGTTACTGCGAAACGATTAAAAGACGTACTGAATGAGGTACGAGGATATCAGCTGCTTTCAAAGGTTTATGAAGATCAAGGCGACTACACTAAGGCTTTTCAATTCCTACGCATCTACACCAATGCTCAAGATGAATTTGCCAAAGAACAACGCAATCGGCAGGTGATCGACATGGAGATTAAATTTGCTATCAGGGATAAACAACAAGAGATCGAGCAATTGACCCGAGAGAATGAATACCAAAGTTTATTGTTAGAGCAAAGTGATCAAATTGCCAATCAAAACGCGCAATTGTTACAAGCTAATGAGGAGTTACGACAGTTTGCTTATGTGGCTTCTCATGATTTGAAAGAACCGCTCCGGATGATCGGTAGTTATACTGGATTAATTGCCAAACTTCACCAAAAAGATTTTCCAAAAGATACCCAACAGTATTTTTCCTATGTTACTGAAGGAGTCACCAGGATGAATGGTTTGTTGGATGCTTTGCTACGGTATGCAACTATTGGAAAAACGGAAGAAGATCTGCAACCCGTCCAAGTAACCGATACCGTAGAAATTGCCTTGATCAATCTTCGGGTCAGGGTAGAAGAAACGAATGCGACGGTAGCCTTTTCTAACCTTCCCATGGTTCACTCCTCACAGTCTTTGCTTATCCAACTGTTCCAAAATTTGATTAGCAATGCCTTAAAATTTTCTAAGCCAGACACTAAACCTTATATAAACATAGATTCGATCGAAACGGAGGAGGAATACCATATCCGAATTAAAGATAATGGAATTGGGATCAGTGAGGAGCATCAAAAACAAATTTTCATTATTTTCCAACGACTCCATGCTCGTACGGAATATGAAGGAACGGGAATTGGTTTGGCTATTTGCCAGAAAATTGTACAGCGCTTAGGAGGTCGTATCTGGGTTGAATCAGAACCGGATGCTGGCGCGACTTTTATATTCAGCTTACCTAAAAAGTAATCCATATTTTTTCTCTAAAAAAGACATTTATTCTTACTTCCATGCAGCGGGAGGACAGGTATTTCGTTTTGTAAAAACACCAGCATAATTTATATTAGCATACAGAACAACAGCTGACTCTAGGATTTCTTAAGTAGATTATTTAAAATAAAAAAGATCGGTCCGCATGAACGAACCGATCTTTTTTATTTTCGATGAAATGTTTTGAATGGCTTTACCGTATCAACGTCACATCTCCTCGATATAATAATATCTTATCATCCACAAACTCCACTTCTACCAGATAAACATAAACTCCAACATTCATCTTCTTTCCATTTGCAGAGATGCCATTCCACCCCGTTAAAGGAGCAGCTGAAGCAGGTATATCTTTTACATTAAAATGAAGCCCTCCCCATCGGTCATACACCTGAATATAATTTATCTTACGGACACCAGGCCCTAAGAATACCTGGAATTCATCATTGGTCCCATCTTGGTTTGGACTAAAGACATTTGGTATAAAAACATTACGGTTACGATCAACATCAACAATAATCTCATCCGAACCAGTACACCCATTCACATCAAACACGGTTAACTTGAGCGTAGAGGTGCTTAGAGGCCCAACTTCTATGGTACGACAATCCGGAGTCAGACATGTAAAGCTGTCTATTCCGGTCCATACTAAACTATCAATCCCAAGGTTCGACCCGATGTTTGCTTCGATAATCCCTGTTTCCCCCAGTTGAATTTCAAGGTCAGTTCCCAGGGCAACTACGATCGGGCTAGGCTGCGAAATATTGATAGTTTAAATAATTTCACATCCACTATCATCACGCATGACTATAAGGTGATCTCCAGCGAGGACAAATACCGCTCCTCCATCAATAAATTGAGAAGGGCCTCCATCAACTGAAAAGGTATAAGGGCCTCCATCTCCACCAAAAGCAGTATCAACAATAATCGCTGTACGATCACCAAAACACTGAGGCGCAGTTGGCTGTGGAATAATGGCCGTCAATGGTGGTGGAGCCATAACTTCATGACTAACCTCCCC
>CBDUIU010000060.1:0-11402 GCA_965367335.1 uncultured Saprospiraceae bacterium | reverse complement strand
CTGTCACATGAGGATATTTACGCCAATCAATTGAAGGGAATTTTATTTGGTATATGTCCTGATAAGTATCCGCAAAACACTGGCTATCTATACGGTTAGAATGTAGTAAGGTCCCGTCAATATCAAAAATCACAAATGTTGACATCATGTTATAGTTAGTCGTTTTTTTATAAATTGGATTCGCTTATTTTTAGAAAAATTAGAGCAAAGCCAATACTTAAAACTCCAGTTCCAGTTGTACGCCACCAAATTGATCCTCATGTT
This sequence comes from uncultured Saprospiraceae bacterium, assembly GCA_965367335.1. Lineage (GTDB taxonomy): Bacteria > Bacteroidota > Bacteroidia > Chitinophagales > Saprospiraceae > CBDUIU01. Next base: position 11,138 of record CBDUIU010000060.1, on the reverse strand, counting down.
GAAGATTGGATACAGCTACCCCTAACAATCGAACTTCTAATCCTGTCGACCAGTTTTGTTGTAATAATTCCATTACTGCTTGTTCCAACTCTGCTGCTGTTTTAACTTCTCTAATAAAGGTTTTGCTACGAGTAATAATCGTAAAATCCGGTTTTTTCATTTTAAGCGTAACTGTACGCCCAAAATTGCCGGTCTTATCCATATACTGAAAAACCCGATCAACTATACCGCTAAGTCGTTTTTTCATGCCTTCCAAACTTGCTTCATTTTCAAAAAAAGTCCGTTCTGCTCCTATTGATTTACGAACGCGATTAGGGTTTACTGGCCGCTCATCTTCTGCCCGTACAATTCGATAAAAATAACGCCCTGTTTTTCCGAAACGTTTGACTAGATCTATTTCGGAGAAAGCTCGTAAGTCTTTACCCGTATAAATTCCCATACGTTCCATTTTCTCTGCTGTTACCTTGCCTACTCCATGAAATTTTCGAATCGGCAACTGGTCGATGAACACTATTGCCTCGTTTGGCAAGATCACTTTTAAGCCATTAGGCTTATTGATATCTGATGCCACCTTGGCCAAAAATTTATTAAAAGAAACACCCGCAGATGCCGTTAAACCAGTTTCTTTCACAATTCTTTCCCGAATTTGCTCGGCAATTATTGTAGCCGAAGCCGGTCCTTTCTTTGGCATTGTCACATCTAAATAAGCTTCATCCAGAGATAAGGGCTCAACCAAATCAGTGTATTCGTGAAAAATCTGGCGGATGGTCTGAGAGTCTTTCTGGTAAACATCAAATCGGGATTTAACAAAGGTAAGTTGAGGGCACAGTCGCTTAGCAGTAATACTAGGCATGGCAGATCGAACACCAAACATCCTGGCTTCGTAGCTAGCCGAAGCCACTACTCCTCGCATTCCTGCCCCACCTACCGCCACGGGTTTACCGCGCAACTCAGGAAAATCTCTTTGCTCAACAGCAGCAAAAAAAGCATCCATATCAACATGTATGATCTTACGCATTGTGGACTTGAGCTGAATTTATAAAAGACCTCAACCTTAGCGATGAGATCTTTTAAATTATTGAGTAGTTATTTTTATAATCCCTAGGCACCGAGCCCCCTCTAACGAGAAGACTCGGCCGCCATCGGTAATTGGGATGTAAACCGACAAATGTCGGTATTTACATTTTTCTGCAGTTTAATAATATCCCTTACAGGATAACCTCCAAGTGAAATTTTCTCAAATATATAGTAATGGTAAGCCCTTAAACGACGATAGAACATCATTTTAGATGTTCTATCTTGTTTCCATCTTAATCAAAGATAAAAACTTTTGTCCAAAAATTTAGGACCTTCTTAAAAATAGCGCGGTGTGATTATTTTCTTATTTTTATAACTAAAGTCGTATCCAAGCATTACTTCTAAAGATCCTTTTGCATAGCTCTGTAATGCTGTTAGGGTATAGTCATAAGCTACGCCAATGCGTAAGCCATTTTGTAAATAAAATGCGGCCCAAAAGTCTGCTGAATCAAAAGAACTGGCTCCGCCAAACTGCTTAGCTTGAAATGCTGAACGGAAGGAAACACCTAGCCAAAATGCTTCATAAAACATCAAGGATAAATCTACATCAAACTCAACGGGCGCACTGACCTCTCCAGCCCGGCTAGGATCGGAGGAAAAATTACCCAGCAATCCAACACTTTTAATCAGCATAGAGGGTTTAAAGACCAAAGCCTCTCCGTTTAAATCAAAAGTACCTCCAGCACTGAAGAAAAAATGTCGATACTGCTTAGCCCACAGGTCAGCCGCATCTGAAACATCTTTTCTCAAGTCATGATTGATTAAATGTGGAACGGAAAACCCCAGATAAAACTGTGGTGCAGTGTAAAAAACGCCAGCGCCGAAGTTAGGCAGCCAAAAATTCGGATAAGCCTCTGCAAAGGCCTCGTCTTGTTCACGAGGATCTTTAAAAGTCAGTTTATTCCAATCAGCTCGCCAATTCATCACTCCTGCTTGTAACCCTAAAGATAATTTACCCTTGCCAAAAGGAATTCTATAAGCATAGGAAGTATACAGTGAGGTAGTACCCGTAGCTCCAATTTTATCGTTAACGACATTTAGTCCTACGCCAACACGCTCCATGGCCGGCGTATGAATAGAAAAGGACTGGGTCTCTGGTGCGCCTTCAAAAGCCCACCATTGCTTTCGGTAAAGCAAACGTGCGGACATATACCCCGGACTACCTGCAAAGGCTGGGTTATAGGCCAGTCCATTAAACATGTATTTTGTATACATTGGATCTTGTTGGGCCTCTAACCTCACTAATCCACACACGAAGCAACTAATCAAAACAATTAGTGTAATGGTTCTTTTCATGGGTTTTCAATTAACCGGCTTACTAAATAATTCATAGTCATCATTTAAATATGGACTATTAAGCTAAATCAAATACTCAGGAGGTGCGGGGGAGAGAAACTACAGAAATGTAGCTTTTGAGAGGGTGTAATTTAAGATATTAAGAAGGAAAAATCCAAAAACCATGCCTATGCAAAATATTAGCCCTTTTAAAGGTGGAAAAGACCATAGTCAGACCCCCCTAACCTGATCTTACCACCTAAAAAAGGGACATATCTTGAGGTCACATTATCTTTGTAATTGCACATAACCACTATATGAATTTCCTTCTCCATCTTTAACAACATAGAAATATAAAGCATCGGGTAAATCTTTTCCTTTCCAGGTACCATTCCACGCGTCTGTATTCGTATATCCTTTCGCTGAATAAACAAGATTTCCCCAGCGATTATATAAGTTTACTTCATTGTTTGGGAAATCATTAATCCCCAATATTTGCCAGGTATCATTAACACCATCATTATTAGGTGAAAAACCAGAGAAAAACTTGAGCTGATCACAAGTAATCTCAATTCTTACTGTAGCGGTATCCTGGCCTGTAGTTGTAATCAGAACGTAATCAAAACTATCAATCACTCCACAAACATTGGGGTCAGGGTTATAAGTAATAGTATAATCTGGATTTACCAGAGCATCACCATAAATTGGTAAGGTGATGAGGATAACATTGATCAAATTACCGTTGACCGTATCATTTGCAAGTATATTCAGGGTAGTACGGTTTTCTAGTAGTGTAGTACCGAAATCATCAATGGCAATTGGAGGTTCTAATTGTCCGGGTATTACATTGATAATTAAGACAGTGGTATCACAAACCGGAATTATAGCATCATCACAAATCACTAAACAAAATGAATCCACACCAATTGCTATTCCTTCATACGAAACACATAGTGAATCGTCTTCTATCACAAAATCTGTAACCGCCCCAACCCCGCTCAGACATACTTCATTAAAGGATTGAACAATTCCTGCCAACTCCATGGTATCAATACAAAAAATCCCTATTTCTCCTATCTCAAGATCTAATCGCACGGTATCCCTCACCGGTGTGACCACGTTGACAACTAGTACGGTCGTATCACACAAGTTTTGTGAATCACAGGTAACAATACAAGCCGTATTTACTCCGGTTATTAGTCCTGTAAAATATATACAGTATGTATCTTCATCCAATTCAAAATTTACAGTGGTTCCACTATTTGACAAGCAAGCATTATAAATCGTATCGGCCCCTCCGGAAAATAAGTCCGTATTGATACATATTGTATCCGTAAAACCTACTCCAATCTCTAATTCAATTGAATCAAGTACCGGCAACGTTTGGGCAAAAATATTAACCTGAATACAAGTGTCATTGATTGCATCACAAAATTCCAGGCAGAATGTATCAAGTCCTAGTTGCTCTCCTGTTAATTCCACACAGCCATCTTCTACCAGAGCAGACCAACTGACATTGCCATTCGAATCGCCGGGGCAGCGGTTAGTGATACTGGTTATCGTATCTAATCTTCCTGTCTCCAAACAAAATAATGTTGTTGTTCCTTCGGGAATACCAATCAAGCTATCAACGATGAAAGGAGGGGCACAGCTAATCGTTACAGAGAAGGTATCCGCACAGAGGTTACGTGTATTTTCAATAATCACTTCGTGAAATCCAGTATCTAATTCTATTGAAATCCCATTAGCCTGCGTTAATAACCTGATTGGCTCAGGAGGTAATGGGCTACCATTAGCTTCAATACACAAGTTACTATACGCTACATTTAGTCCTCCCCCAATTAATAACACCCCATCAATCGTCCACATACCATTAGGATCAAAATTACTCATGGAATCAGCCAATTCCTGCAAGGTTGAAAAGTTCACATTTCTTAATGTATCTCCATTAACCGCCCATTTCAATAACACATAATTTCCGGGGTCGTCAAATCTCAAATTCAGATAATACCTAGAGCTGTCAATATTACAACCTCGAACTACGCCTGCATAAGGTTCTCCATTATCTATTATACTGAGCGCTCCTATACTACTTATGTCTCCGCCATCCATACATAACTCCACAATAGTATCACAATTATTTACCGGGATAAAGTCAGGGCCAAAATAATATTCCGGGCAGGGAGCAGGCGCTATAGAAACGATTATGATAAAAGTATCACAAATCATCATGGGATCACAGAGCTGGACGGACATCGTATCAACGAAATCTCCAATTACCCCGGCATCAGCGAAGAACCGGATACAACTATCCAAAGAACTCACCGTTAATACGCCTGTATTATTTACAGGACCGTATACCGTACTTGCATTCGCAAATCCTCCCGGCAACTGAGATACTGTCAAACAAGTATCAAAGCCTTCCATGCTAATGACATCCAAGTAAATAGTATCTGTTTCTGGCAACGCACCCTGCTCCACCAGTGTAATTATATAACATGCGGTATCGGTGATTCCATTATAAGTTGCTACTACACAAATCGTATCCACGCTTAACCCTGTTGTTGTACCGGCCCGATATCTTAAACAACCATCACCACCAATATTCCAGTCACCAAAAGCAGAAGAGCCAGCGATGGCACCTCCAGACAATTGATAGGTAGTCATCAGCGGATCAAAACAAGTCTCTAGGTCAAAACAGGTGGTACCTATATCATCTACTGTCAATACTACTATTTGTGTATCAGCAAAACCGCAAGGAATACAAACATCTGTAATTTGAAGTCCGGATTTTTCTATACTACAACCATTTATATCACTTACCGTCACTGTAAATGTACCAGCCATAAGATCAGTACGGTCACCAGGATTATCATTCCCTGGAAGGTCACTCCAATTAAAAGTATAATTGCCACTATTATCTGGCGTTCCTCCACTAACCATAAGACTTGCTGTTCCATCCATTAAACAATCTTTGTCCGATGTAATAATGGACAATTGCAAGGGAGATGGTTCTATAACTGTAAAACACGCTCCACCGGCTACACAGTTATTTCCATCATAAATCACCAGACAATATTCTCCTTTAGCCAACTGTCCATTAACTTTTTCTATCCCTTGTTTATCAAAAAATCTAAACGTTGGAGGTAACACAAAAATGCTTGGGTCAAAGACAGGTGTAAAAGTAGCTCCTGCATCAGTTGCTCCTGGACAAGACACGCTAATTTCAGAGCTTAAACCCTGAACAGATGCCTTTCCAGGAATATTGTTTGAAAGGACAAAGTTGATTTCACTCTGACATCCATTCATACTGTTATCGGTAACCGTTACTCGATAAGCTCCTCCAGCTAAATCCGATCGACTGGCTAAAGTGGACCCATCTTCCCACAAAAAATTATAGCTATTACTTCCACCACTAACATCAATCGTCACGCTGCCATTAGCCATGTTACAACTTGGCAAACTATTGACTATCGTATCTATAGCCAGGATATTGATCGCATCGATAAAGACAGAAACAACATTGTTACATCCATCTGCCGGATTAGTTATAGTGACGTTACACTGACCTGCAGGTAAGTCTATCACGTTGTTACCGACTCTCCCATTACACCAATTATATTGAAAAGATACCGGTTCAAGCACAGCCGTTCCATTATTTTGCTGGCAAGTAGCTGGAGTTGTAGACAAGATATTAACCTGTGGTCCATCAATGTTGTTAACTAAAATTGTTTTTGTTGTTGCACAATTAGGGTCATTGAGATGTGCAATAGTGACCTCGTAGACGCCAACCGGAATATTAGTTACTTCAAAACTGTTTCCTATATTTGGTTGCCAGCTGTAGGTATAATTAGCAGGGTCTCCAAGCATATTGAGGCTAATTTTACCATTACTGGATCCACAAGTAGCTTGATCCACTAAAACAGAGGCAATAACCGGCGTATCGCAATTTAAAGGTGGACAATTTTCAACAATAGTGAAACTAGTATCCTTGCTACAGCCTGGGTTAGCTATTTCCGCAAGATTAAAAGCGTAAGTTCCCGGGGCCAGGTTCCTAGCAGTATCGGTCTGACTAATATTTGGTTGCCAAGTAATTGTGTAATCACTAAGGTCATTGTTAGGCAATGAGACTATTGCTTGGCCATTATTAATGCCGCAGTCACTGTTGTTAATAGAAATTTCAATCTCTGGAGAAATACAGTTGCTAACATTGCAATTATCATCTACTTCAATATCGTTTACAGCAAGAAGGCAACCTTGCTGATCCGTAATACTTAACTGATACGTTCCCGCGGCGAGATTTGTACGATTGGCTGGATTTACATTTCCACTTAAATCACTCCAGTCATAAGTGAATCCGCCATATCCTCCCGAAACATCCAATTGAATTGAACCTCCGGTGTTGCAGGTGAATCCTTCTACTTCATAGGTAGCCACAATAGCAGGAGGCGCGATAACAGAAAAACAAAAGGAACCGGCAACACAACCATTTCCATCAGTAACAACATTACAATAAGTACCTGGACCTAAATCGCCATTCAAATACTCTAGTCCTCCTGCATCAATGATGCGTGATTGTGAGGGCTGAACAAAAGCAGGGTCCGGAAAAGAAATATTGAGTGATGGATTAAATCCGTCTCTTTGTCCGGCACAGGTAAGTTGAACAATTGAGTCACCGCTTATTTGAGCTTTAGCTACCGCATTTTCTAACACAAAGGTGGCCGCTCCAAAACAGCCACTAATATTATCGGTCACTGTAACGACATAAGGTCCTGCTGCAAGGCTCGACTGAGTCGCATTCCCCCAGCTATAACTATAGTTGCCGCTTCCTCCTGACACTTGTAAGCTAACTGACCCATTACTTTGATTACAATCCGGATTACGATTCACAAAAGGAACCACTTCAAGATAGCCATTGGCAGTAAGGTCAATATCAATATAATTCAAACAAGCATTTCCCGGTTCCTCTATCGTTACATGATATTGACCGGCAAGTAATCCTGTCCGCTGTGCTCCGAGGCCACCATCACTCCAGGAGTAAGTATAGTTAATTGGAGAAAGGTCAATCGTTCCACTGGCAACACAATTTGCCAGTGAAGTCACAATACTAGCAGGTGATGGCCCATCAGCATTTGCGACAGAAAAAGAATAAACAGTAAAACAGGTGGGATCACTCTTAGCTCGAATAGTAACTGAGTATTGGCCAGCAGGTAGACTTATTCTTTTGTTTCCTGCGGAATTAGCTGCAATGCCAAGATCAGGCACCCACTCAAAATTAAAATCAAGGGGATTAAAATTAATCTCTATTGAGGCTCGGCCTGAGGCAACATTACAATCAGCCGGCTGAATTGCGACGGACTGCACCGTAGGAGCAGGAGATCCGGACCAGGAAACCGTATAAAAGAATAGGAAAATCAAACCGCATCCAAAGCGGAGATTAGATTTACTTGGGGATTTGAGCCAGTTAAACAATTGCATTGTTAACCAGCCGAGAAATTTCCGGCCCATAGGAATATTCGCTTGTAAGAGTCAGGTAATAAAGGTAAAATTCGTAAAAAAACGTGTCACAAAAAACTTAGAAAATAACTTGAAAAAGTCAAATATTAGAGGGCGCTCGTTTCAATAAAAAAATTTCAACAAAAATCAGGCCACAAGTGGATGTCACAGTATTCACAAAATATTTTTAAGCCCCTCTAAATCAGTCAAATAAGTTCTCTTTCACATACATAAAAATGTAGTGATCAATAAAAAGCGGAGGATATCGTCTTATTTATCGGTTGGGATAAAGTGCGGGGGATTATCGCTAAAACCAAAACATGGCTGAACAAGCCAACTGATTTCTATATCGAGTTAGGGTGTTTTTAATAAAAAATCAATGCTTTGCCCTCATTTTTATTAAAACCGGTACTCGTCTTGTCGTCACATTTAACGTACTACCTTCGTTTTCTTTCAACTGTAAATTTTTTGCCTTCCAATCCCAATTCGGAATTGGGAAAAACAGCTTGTGCTTCCGCTAATAGGGGTAATAAATCTCGATAACGAGAAGAATAATGCCCCAGGATTAAACTTCCAACCCCAGCTTTTTTCGCAATCATAGCTGCTTGCATCGCAGTACTATGTTGTGTTTCGAGAGCACGTTGTTCATGAGAGGTCATAAAGGTGCTTTCATGATAAAGTAAGTCTGCGCCCTGAATAATTGGAACTATTGGAGGATGATAAAGGGTATCAGAACAATAAGCAAAGGATCTCGGCTTTGGTGGCGGAATCGAAATTAACTTGTTAGAGATTATTCGACCATCAGCAGCAACGGCATCAGCACCTTGGCGGATGGCTGGAATTTGTTTGTGATCAATACCCAGTTCCACTAACAAATCTCCTCTAACATTAGAAGGTCTCTCTTTTTCGACAAATAAATAGCCGCTTGTAGGAATACGATGTACAAGTGGAATAGAGTAAACTAGCAAGTGATGATCAGAGAAAATACAAGTAGAAATGGTCGTATCCACTACTCTAAAGCTAAGTTCATAACTTAACTTGGCTCCTCCGTACTTCAATTGGGTACGAATAATCTCTTCTAATCCTATTGGACTAAATATTTCAAGAGGTTCCTGCCTGCGTGAAAGTGAGAATCCGGTAATCAATCCGATTAGCCCGAAGATATGATCCCCGTGCAAATGACTAATAAAAATTTGTTGGATTTTACTTCTCCGGATATGATGTTCCATCATCCTCATCTGAGTGCCTTCTCCACAATCAATTAAATAAAGGCTTTCCTCTAAAGCTAAGATTTGAGCGGAAGGAAACCGATCTGCCATTGGCACAGCAGAATTACTTCCCAGAATAGTAAGTTCAAAAGGCATAAGCTAGGCACTGTAATAGAGGAAATGAAGAGAGGAGAGCATCGGCATTACTCATCTTCAGCGTCCAATTCCCTTTCAATTTCTTCCATCAATACAAAATCGATGGCTTCTTGCAGGGTAGGAATAATGTTAAATACCGTATCTAAACGAGAAATACTGATCAGTTTTTCTACGTTCTGATGATCAATTTGTGTCAAAACAAAGGAGCCGTGGCCTTCCCAAAGCCGGTACGCTGTCAAAATGGCACTCAATCCGGAAGAATCTACAAACTTAACCTGGGACAAATCCAGGATCAAATTTTTCACTCCTTCATTTTTTAAAATCACGAATTCTGACTTGAGGTGGGGCGCCATTGCTGTGTTCAGGTTGTCTTCCTGGAGACTAAAAACCGTATAGCGTTCTTCTTTATTAACTGAAAACTTCATATAACAAGTTGGACATTCAGCCTGTAGCTGTGTGTAAATAGTAGAATTTCGCAGACAAAGTTAGTTATAAATCCCACATTTTTTAATCAACCATCAAAGGATTTCATAAAATAACAAAAGCTTACCTCGGTTTTATCGCTAAATTTAAGAGAATATTAATAGCCTAATAATCGAACCATCTGTTTCTCATTTGTTTATATAAATGTAAGATGGACGTTAGAATGGATAAATCTACTTCAGCATCGAAAAATTCGTAAATTTTATAATATATTAGCAGCTGAAATAGAAAATGAATCTGACAAAACTGACAAAAAGCCTTGTGGCATTATTTTTATAGTATATTTTCCATACTGGTTGAATCGTAAAATCTTACCACAATTCATTTCCGTTTTATCGAAATATTCTATCTCACAACCAGAAAATTTAGATCTAATATTCCAAATTGATGATGTGGTGACAAGTATTGATGCTTGTAATGATGGATTATTAGTCTTATTATTGTTTAGATGTTTTTCACCAACCAATAGGAGGTAATTTTTAATTATGGACAGAAAGTTTTCACCGAAAGTCAAACAAGTCATAGTCAAAAGTCGTGATGAAGCTGTTCGGCTAGGACATGATTTTATTGGCACAGAACACTTGCTCCTCGGGATCCTCTACGAAAGAAACAGCCTTGCCATGCGAGTGCTGGATTCTCTTGAAGTAGATGCACTAGAGTTGAAGCAGACCATCGAAGAATCCGTACAAAGACGTGTAAACGCCAAAGCGGATCTTAATATCGGCGATTTGCCTTTGAACAAACAAGCAGAGAAAGTACTCAAAGTCACTTTGCTTGAGGCACGCCGTCTTAAAGAAGAAGAAATTAGCCCAGAGCATCTTGTTCTTTCTATTTTAAAGGATAATGACAACCTGGCTTCCCGTATTCTAAATCAATTCGAAGTGGATTACGAAGCATATAAGTCTGAGCTGGAGTATGTTCGCCAGGGTTTTGACGAAGGAGAAACCGATATGGAGTTCTTCTCTCAAGCGTCAGAATCAGATGAACCATTTGAAGAGGAAGAGGGCCAACGTTTCCAACGAAAAGGAAATACTAAATCTCGTACGCCGGTATTAGACAATTTCGGCCGGGATATCACAAAGTTGGCTGAAGAGGATAAGCTTGATCCAATTATCGGAAGGGAAAATGAAATTGAGCGCGTGTCTCAAATCCTGAGTCGTCGTAAGAAAAACAACCCCATCCTGATTGGTGAACCAGGAGTTGGTAAAACGGCAATTGTGGAAGGTTTGGCATTGCGTATCATTCAACGCAAAGTTTCCAGGACCTTGTTTAATAAGCGTATTGTCATGCTCGACCTTGCAGCTTTGGTTGCTGGTACTAAGTACCGTGGTCAGTTTGAAGAGCGCATGAAAGCGATTATGAATGAGCTGGAAAAATCGCGCGATGTGATTCTCTTCATCGATGAGATACACCGCCTGCCGCGCCAGGTGGAGGAAGTGCTCT
>CBDUIU010000059.1:0-11408 GCA_965367335.1 uncultured Saprospiraceae bacterium | reverse complement strand
GGTTTATGGTTTATACGAACTTAGTGATAAACTTCAAATTTGCTTTAGCAAAGAGATAAACCAACCCGCAGAAGGCGGTATAAACTATAAACTGGTTTGTGGTTTAAAACTAAGGCATTTTTTCCGGAAGCGGAATATACGTTTCATCTCCAGGAACCCGAGGAAATTTTTTCTCTACCCAATCCTGCTTAGCTGCTTCCAAGCGTTCCTGACTCGAAGAGACAAAGTTCCAGTACAAAAATCTTTCTTCTGGTAAAGGCTCACCACCAAATAACAGTACTCTTGTATTATCTAGCAAATCTATTCCACAGGCATTTTCCGTTTTCGAAATCAGCATTTGTCCGGCATTTATCAGCTGGCCATCATCTTTCACCTGACCATTAACAACAACGATGGCAATCTCTCCTTTCAGCTGCCCGCTGATCTCTAATCGTTGTGCTTTTTCTGCTTTTATATCCACCATAAACAAAGGTGAATAAACAGGTAAAGGCGATGTTCTCCCAAAGCCGGTTCCGGCGACTAAAATAAATTGTAGGCCACGGTCTTCCCATCTGGGTAAATCCTCGGCAGCCACGTGATCAAACCTTGGCGCCATTTCCTCTTTCTCTTTTGGCAAAGCTACCCAAACCTGATAGCCATGAATCGGATAAGTACCACCACTCCTCTGATGTTTTGGTGTTCGCTCTGTATGCGTTACGCCTTTTCCCGCAGTCATAAAATTAACTGAACCCGGGACGATAATTGTCGTTACTCCAGTACTGTCTTTATGTTCTATTTCTCCTTCCAGTAAATATGTCAAGGTAGATAAACCAATATGTGGGTGTTGATCTACCTCCATATAGGTTCCCGGACCCACTTGAGCAGGACCCATGTGGTCAATAAAGGTGAATGGGCCAACTTGTCTCTTTTTGCGAAAAGGAAGTAATCTACCGACCATAAAATTTCCAATATCCCTGCTTCTCTCTTCTACCAGCATTTTATTGTTTCCCATATTAGTTTGGTTTTCGGCTAAATTAAGTAAATTCGCCATACCCCGTTAAGAAAAACAAACATAATTATGAACTCCACACCCAGTCGCTATCTCCTTATGGGGGCCCTTATCTTCTTGTCTTTTATCTTCGGTGCCTCTAGTAATTATCTGATCAATGAACACCCGATTACCCGGGACATGGTTCAGCAGGCCGCTTATCTCGTAGGATTACAATTTACCCATACAGAAATCGATAGTATGTTGCCGGACCTCGAAGAGCAACGCAACGATTTTGTTAATATTCGAGAGTTATCCATTGACAACAGTCTCTTACCGGCACTAACGTTCAATCCGCTACCTCATAATTTCACTATTCCAACGGATCAAACAGAACAACGGTTTGGAGATTTGCCAGAGCTAAGTTTACCTGATAACCTTGCTGATATTGCTCATTATAGTGTTGCCCAACTTTCTACCCTTCTGCATTCCCATCAGATCAGTTCGGTAGAATTAACTGAATTTTACCTGGAGCGTTTGAAAAAATATGACCCCCTACTCCACTGTGTGATTACCTTGACCGAGGAACGTGCCTTGGCCCAGGCGAAACGAATGGATGAAGAGTTAGCAAAAGGTCAAACAAGGGGATTATTGCACGGCATTCCTTTTGGTGTAAAAGACTTGTTATCTACTAAAGATTATAAGACCACCTGGGGAGCCGCCCCATATCAGGATCAGCAGTTAACAGAAGATGCCACAGTAATTCAAAAGTTGGAAGCAGCAGGGGGTGTCATGGTGGCAAAGTTGAGTCTTGGTGCATTAGCCTGGGGCGACGTCTGGTTTGGAGAAAGAACCAGGAATCCCTGGAACCCGGAAATGGGCTCAAGTGGATCGTCGGCTGGGTCTGCCTCGGCGGTATCAGCAGGATTGGTGCCCTTTGCCATCGGGACCGAGACATTGGGTTCAATTGTCTCGCCTTCAACGGTTTGTGGGACGACCGGTTTACGGCCAACCTTTGGCAGGGTATCCCGTCACGGAGCTATGGCACTTAGCTGGAGCATGGATAAAATCGGGCCGATCTGCCGAACAGCCCAGGATTGTGCTTTTGTTTTGGAAGCTATCCGGGGGAAAGACAGGAAAGATCCATCTACCTTTGACGCTCCTTTTAATTTTGATATTGAAACAGATTTATCAAAAATAAAAATAGGCTATGTGAAAAGTGATTTTGAGAAAGACTATCCGTTTAAAAAACAAGATAGTTTGAGCTTGTTGGCTTTGAAAAAATCCGGAGTTGAACTAATCCCCGTTGAACTTCCAAAGATGCCGAATATTGGCTTTATTCTGGAAGCAGAAGCTGCCGCTGCCTTTGACGATATAACAAGAAACAACCGGGATGACGAATTAACCAGACAGGTTCGTCGCGCCTGGCCAAATGTATTTCGAAAAGCGCGTTTTATTCCTGCGGTCGAATATATCAATGCTAATCGCTTACGCAGTCAGCTCATTGAAGACATGGACAAAGCTATAGCAGCGGTCGATGTTTACCTTACACCTTCCTGGGCGAGTTCTAATTTAAGAATTACTAATCTCACAGGGCATCCTTGTGTCGTTTTACCTAATGGTTTTCGTGAAGGCCTGCCAACGAGTATCACCTTAAATGGAAAACTTTTTGACGAAAGTACCTTGTTAAGAGTGGCTACTCATTTTCAAGAGATCACCGATTTCCACCAACAACACCCGGAACTTGATTAAAAAAGCTGATCTATTCTACCTTTTGCGATTGCCTGTTGCGCCATGGTCCCCAAACCTTTGACCACAAAATTCAATGTTGCAAAACGTTTATCGGTTGTCAATCCATTCTTGTAGCGAGCATAGATTTGCTGGGTAATCACCGATACCTTAAATAAGCCGTAGACGTAATAAAAGACGAGCGCTGTCATGGTGCGACCACTGCCTTGAGCATACATTTCCGCCAGCTCGCCACGGGTGGGGTTACCTGGAAGTGTGGTGGGGTTGAGCGCGAGTTGTTGAAGAAAGTCAGGATCATCGTGGTTAATCCAGTAGCCGAGGGTGGTTCCCAGGTCCATCAGGGGGTCGCCAAGGGTGGCCATTTCCCAGTCCAACACTGCTTTCACATGACCCAGATCATCCGGATCAAGCACGAGATTGTCATATTTAAAATCATTATGGATCAAAGTTGCCGATTGGGCATTGGACGCAGGCAAGTGATGTGCGAGCCAATCAGCTGTTTTTTCAATCTCCGGAACTTCGTCGGTCTTAGCGGCAAAATAGCGTTTAGTCCAGCCTTTTATCTGTCGTTCTACATATCCTTCCGGTCGCCCTAATTCAGCCAAACCAGCAGCCTGATAATCTAGTTCATGTAATTCTACAAAAGTATTGACCAGCCCTTCTGCGATTTTTCGCATCTCCGTTTCATTCGGCCTATTTTCCTTCGACATCTTTGCGCGCAGTATTACCCCTTCTACTCTTTCCATCACATAAAACTCAGCTCCCATTACCGCGTCATCATCACAAAAAAGCAGTGGTGTGGGTACTTTTTCCCAAACACGCTTCAATCCGTTTAACACTTTGAACTCCCGACCCATATCATGGCCTGACTTTATATTTGCTCCAAAAGGCGGTCTTCGCAAGACATAATTTTGTGCGCCAATGGATATCATATAAGTCAGGTTCGAGTAACCACTGGGAAACTGAGCCACTATTAGCTCACCAGTCACTCCAGGCAGGTTTTCCTTTAAATAGTTCCCTAACTTTTTAACATCAAGTTCTTCTCCTGATCGGATTTGAGTAGGTTGGTCGAGCATATGGCGATGTGTAATTTATGTAATTCGTCTGTTGTATTTAACATTTTCAACCTCATTACCTCTAACCATGACGATGAAGCATTAGCGTCCTGTATCAAAGTAAAATGGTTCTACATTTCCCGATCACCCGGCAATCATATATCCTCCATCAGCAGTATATACACCACCTGTGCAGTAAGAAGCAGCAGCAGAAGCCAGAAACAAGGCCAATCCGGCCATTTCTTCTGGCTGAGCGATACGGCCACTGGGGATATGTTGCTCCATTTTTTTCAACAGTTGCTCATTAGACCAAAGCGCCTGGCTAAATTTAGTCTTGATCAAACCCGGGCAGATGGCATTGACGCGAATCCCGTCCCTTCCCCACTCCTTTGCCTGGTTTTGAGCTAACATCAATAACGCTGCCTTGCTAACACTATACAGCCCAAGCCCAAATCCTGGCCTTAACCCTTCCACAGAACTAATGTGAATTATGGACCCTCCACCTCCTTCTACCATGAAAGGATAGACGAGATTTGACAACATAAACGGAGCCTTAACATTCACATGCATGATCTTATCAAAAACTTCATTCGATGCATCCTGTACCGGACCAAATATAGGATTAGTAGCTGCATTGTTTACTAAAATGTCGATCCCTCCATAAGCTTTGATAGTTTCATCAACCAGGTGCTTTAATTGAGCTGCTTCTCCTACATGGCAGGCGATTCCAAGTGCTTCTCCGCCATCTGCCCGGATGGATGCGGCGACCTCATCTACAGCTTCTTGTTTTCGACTACTAACGATCACTTTAGCGCCGCTTTCGGCAAAGGCTCTGGCCATCGCCTCTCCAATACCTTTGGAGGCACCGGTCACAATAGCCACTTTACCGTCCAATCTGAATTTTTCTTGAATATTAATTTTCATGGGGGCAAAATAGGGAAAATCATGCAAAAAACTACCTTTGCATCGATATGACAACCACGAAGCGTAAATCATCGCCGTTACCTACTATCTTCCTGACTGTACTAATTGACATGTTGGGGGTAGGAATTATTATTCCGGTAATCCCTGCCTTGTTTTTTTCGGAGAACTCCGGGTTCTTTGATGCCAGTGTTAGTCAGGATAGTCGATCGATCATCTATGGCTTTTTGATTGCTTGTTACCCCTTTATGCAGTTTTTTGGCGCACCGATTTTGGGAAGTTTATCGGACCGGTATGGCAGAAGGCCGTTGATCTCTATTTCTTTAGTAGGTACCTTTATCGGGTATTTATTATTTGCCTATGCGATCCTGATTCAAAACCTGGAATTGTTATTTTTTAGTCGATTATTGCCAGGTTTTACCGGGGGGAACATTTCCATCATGTTTTCCGCCATTGCGGACATTAGTAAGCCAGAGGAAAAAACCCGGAATTTTGGTTTGGTCGGAGCTGCTTTTGGAATCGGATTTATTCTCGGTCCGGCACTAGGTGGTTTTCTGGCAGATCCCACGGTTTACGCATCATTTAATGCTGCGACGCCATTTTGGTTTACTGCGATACTCACTTTGATTAATTTAATCATGGTACAATTTCGTTTTCCCGAAACACTAAAAGAAAAGCGGGATTCACCTGTGAGTTTATGGACAGGCTTTAGAAATATTAGAACAGCACTGGGCGTTCCAAACCTTCGCACCATTTTTTTCGTAGTTCTTTTATTGTCTTTGGGGTTCACTTTTTTTACGCAATTTTTCTCGGTTTTATTATTGCAAAAATTTAGCTATTCTGAGAAAAACATTGGATTATTATATGGATGGATCGGGATTTGGCTTGTTTTTACCCAAGGATTCATTGTTAGAAAAATGAGTGGCCGCATCAGCCCGGGTAGCCTGCTGAAGGTGACCACAATATGTTTAGCGGTGGCAGTAGCCTTGATTGTAGTTCCAAATCAGACTTATTGGTTTTATTTGATTGCACCATTTATCGCCATTTCACAGGGTATTACCTCGCCCAACATGACCACAGTAATTTCTAACCAGGTTGGAGAGGATCGTCAAGGAGAAATCATGGGAATCAATCAGTCATTAAATGCATTAGGACAAACAGTTCCGCCCATTATAGCGGGTTATCTGAATACTTTAGGCGGTAGTTTTCCTATCCTCGCCGGAGCTGTGCTCATTGCATGTGGTTGGTTAGTTTTTACTTTTATCTTTTCATCAAAAACCAAATAAACTAAATGACCTGGGATGTCATTGAATTTAAAACGCGATACTCAAATATCGAGGACTACCAGGTCGTCGACATTTACATCAATGGATTTAATTTGATCGATATTGTGAAGGAAATCGAATTACCTTATGCCTCAATAGAAGGAACACCCGAGCTATCCGGGTCCTATGAAGGCCTCCCACCTGTATATTGTTTACCTCCGGAAAAACATTTCTGGGGCATTCCCAGTCATCCTGATTATATGTATCCGGATGGAAAGGTCGCCCTTCTGGAGTATGGACAAAGTGGTATTCCAAAGGAATGGACGATCATTTGTAACATCGACGTAGACGGAGAGCAAGTCACCTGGCAAAATTTTGAAAAACCTCAACGCCCCGGCTGGAATTATAAAATACTGAAAGGGTTTCATTTTGAGTTGGTGCAGTACAGGAATGCTTTGCGCATTTACGCGCAAGACTGATTTGCGACAACTGAGGGTTTGCTCCTGTTTGCCGACTTTTCTACCCAACGCCAAGCCCCCCTTTCCTCGTCTATAATGTAAGTAGGAATTAATAATTGAAAAGATATTTCATGAAAGGAATTGTTGTACTAGTTTCAGTTGCGGAAAAAATCGGATATTGCAGTAATAGATTGGAAAATCACAACCGAAAGACAACAACAAATACTGCCACCAATAACTCTTACTTTTTAACCCATCTGTAAGGTACGCCCAATCTAGCACCTCACAGACTCGGCTCGCCGAGGAGATCTGACATTATCATGTTCGAAACATTTATCAATGGCTATACCGGCTACGCTAATTATCTGTGGAATGAAATCACCCACCCCAACTGGCATAACTATTTTTATTGGCTAATTGGCGTCTCCTTGTTCTTTTTTACACTAGAGGCAATCCGTCCCTGGCGCGAAAACCAGCCTCGCTTTCGAAAAGACTTCTGGCTGGATGCCTTTTATATGTTTTTCAATTTTTTCCTGTTTTCCCTGATTATTTATAATGCCGCCTCAGATGTAGTGGTCAATCTGTTTAACGATGGGATCCAAGCTGTAACCGGATTTGATCTTCAAGCCTCTAATCCCTTACGTACGGCTCCCCTTTGGGTCGTTTTATTGGTTGGTTTTATTGTTAGGGACTTTGTGCAATGGTGGACACATCGCTTATTACACCGGGTAGAATTTCTCTGGGAGTTTCACAAAGTACACCATTCGGTGGAACAGATGGGTTTTGCCGCTCACCTGCGTTATCATTGGATGGAGAACGTTGTTTATCGCTCGATAGAATATATCCCATTAGCTTTGTTAGGTATTGGACTCTACGATTTTTTCATTATCCACATCTTCACCCTGGCAGTTGGTCATTACAACCATTCAAATTTGACCGTCAGTGGGGCATTCAGTGGTGGCGTCTTGGGGGGCTTGGTCGGCCTGTTAATTGCCAGCGGCGGATTTGATATTAACTTAATGGCGGAGGCATTACTGTGGCAAAAGCTTGCAGTTGTGCTGGCGGCAATAATGATTGGAGCTTTATTGTTAGGACCAATTATGAAAAAGCTGTTCAATAGTCCGGAAATGCATATCTGGCACCATGCGTATGACCTACCTAAAGAGAAACGTTATGGAATCAACTTTGGGATTACCTTGGCGATCTGGGATTATTTGTTTGGAACAGCCTATGTGCCACATAATGGAAAAAATATTCGATTAGGTTTTCCCGGAGTAGAGCGGTTTCCAGATTCCTTTTTTGGGCAAATCTTTTATGGGTTTGGTGGAAAACGGTCGAATATTGATTGAATGGGTCTTTTATTTTGCGCTTGGGGTTATACATGAAATGTTTTAACCACATTTTGCACAATAGGCAATTGGTCCGTAAAGGACCTAAAGTATGTAGCTTCGCTATACTCAGATTTAAAAGTCGAAGCCGAGACAAGTTGTGTCCTTTGCGTATCGAGTAAATCCTATGTTTCTATGAGCCTATTGTGGTTCAAAGTTGAGACTAGTTCTGCTTGAATAACTCATTTTTAAAAAGCGCTTCCACTAAATTTTTTAGATCTAATCCATCAAACCGACCCGAGCTCATCATCAGTAAGTTTGTGTTTGTAAAATCTTCCTGCTGAATGGCATGTTCTAAAGCCTTAATATCTGTAAACACGCTTAGGTTTGGGTGATCAAAGGCAGCGGCCACTTCGACCTTACTGATCGGTTCTAATTTCTTCATTTTCAAGGTGTGCTCACTAAAATAAACAAAGGCCCTATCCGCTGCAGCCATGGTGTGGCGATACTCTTGCAGGAAGTTTTTATTTAAGCTACTGAAGGTATGTAGCTCAAAACAAGCTATTAATTGACGATCTGGAAACTGTGCCTGTAAGGCATTGATGGTAGCTCTGGCTTTGGAAGGAGCATGAGCAAAATCCAGGTAAGCCAATTGCGTTGGTGTTTCTTTGAGCAATTGTAAGCGCTTCGCTGCCCCGGCAAAAGATTGAATCGATGAGATGAATTCAGCCTCACTAATACCCAAAGACTGACAGACAAGCCAGGCTGCCTGCAAATTTTCCAGGTTATGTTGTCCGAAAATTGAGATGGCATGTTCTTTCCCTTTGCTATCGATCAAGAAAGTTTGGCCATCCTTTATCCTGGAAGCAAAAGCTGCATATCGATGTACCTCAATATCTTTCCGGTCACTATTTTTCAACAATGCATCCAGGTGTGGATCATTTTGATAGGCAAATAATTTACCGCCTGGTTCCATGCGTTCGATCAACATACCAAATAAAGCCACGTATTCTTCAAAGGTGGGAAAAACGTTGATGTGATCCCAGGCGACCCCTGTGATGATGGCCAAATGTGGTCGGTAATGCCAAAACTTCGGTACCCGGTCAATTGGGGAAGACAAATATTCATCCCCTTCCACTACAAAGAGTGGCGCATCCGATAGTTTTACCATCGTATCAAAACCCTCCAATTGAGCCCCAACCATAAAATCGTTTTCCAGTCCTAGCAAATTCAAGACATGCAGGATCATTGCCGTGGTAGAGGTCTTACCGTGTGAACCAGCGACACATATTCGTTGTTTATCTTTTGCGTGGTGGAAAAGGTATTCAGGATAAGAGAAAATGGGTAATCCTAATTCTTGAGCTTTGAGTAATTCCGGATTGTCTTTTCTAGCATGCATTCCCAGGATCACCAGATCAAGTTCTGGTGTAATTTTATCTGGATGCCAGCCCATTTGTTGCGGTAACAGGCCATGAGCTGAAAGGCGGTCCCTTGCAGGGTTGTAGACCTCATCATCAGAGCCTGAAACGGTATGATGATTGATATGTAGGGCAATAGCGAGGTTATGCATTGCTGCACCTCCTATGGCTATCAGATGAATACGCATATAAATAGTTTGTTTAAAATTGTCTGAAAATGTCCGCAAACAAGCGAATAAAAAGACATTCAACCAAATAATTTCCCTGAAATACTGACGTTAAATTAATTATTTACCCATATTTAGGGGTGAAAATACTTTGTTTTAGTAACTTTGCAATCCGATTACATATCATAAATTAAGGAAAATGACCACCAAACTAAAAAAACTAGTTCCTGCAATCGCTTTCGTGCTAGCTGTAATGACTCTGAGTTCTTGTAACCGCGGCATGGGATGTCCTAACAACTTCTCTATTGAAGATGCAACTGCAGCGATTATCGAACAAGCTCCCGACGTACTGAATGCGGTTGTTTGCAAATAACCCAAAATGGAGCACGACGGTCTAATTATCACTGATGATGGATCGCATTCCATTCAATCTGAGCAGTTTGGCGTTTCTTATCATTCGCGACACGGCGCTGTTCAGGAAACCTTACATGTATTTATCAACGCGGCTTTAAAGCCCCTGGCTGTTAAAAAGCAATCTCTTTCTATCCTCGATATCGGTTTTGGTACAGGCCTTAATGCCTTCGCTTCACTGATAGAATCTCAAAAACACTCGATATACATCAATTACACGGCAGTGGAAGCTTTTCCGCTGACGTTTTCCGTGATAGAGCAACTCAATTATGCCTCACAAATGGGTGTTCCAGAACTGCAGAACACTTTCTTCCAAATGCATCAGCAAGCTTGGAATCAACCAGAACAGTTATCCGACCAATTTAAGCTCACCAAACTACTGCAAAAGTTTGAAACCCTGGATTTTCACAACGCCTTTGATATTGTTTTTTATGACGCCTTTGCGCCAAATGCTCAACCAGAGCTTTGGGATACGCCGATGATGGAGCGAATGTTTCAGAGCTTAAAAATGGGTGGCGTACTGACAACCTATTGTGCTAAAGGAGCTTTCAAAAGAACACTTAAAGCTGTCGGATTTATCGTTGAAGCGATCCCCGGGCCACCTGGCAAACGGGAAATGACTCGCGCCTGGAAAAGATAAGCTATTGATTTCCTTTTTCTCTTTAAAGCCTTACTTCACACTTTACTAAAATTCAGGCCTTACTATCCACTCTTTTCTCCCTTCCCAAACTTTTTCCTATTTTGTTCGCTAGTTCTAGCTTCAGAACGATCATGTATCGATTAAATAATTGTTGAATGAAAAAACTAGCATTACACTGGCAGATTCTCATAGGTATGGTCCTGGGAGTAGGCTTTGGGATCTTGATGGCCAATGTCGACGGAGGAAATGACTTTACCAAAAACTGGATCAAACCCTTTGGAACGATCTTCGTCAACTTGCTCAAACTCATAGCAATTCCGCTCATCATTGCTTCCCTGATTAAGGGCGTTTCTGATTTAAAGGATATTTCAAAACTCTCCCGTATGGGGGGGCGAACGATTGGGATCTATTTACTGACCATTTTCCAACCGGGGAAACAGATTGATGAAAAGACCCGGACAGAGCTATTGGCGGATTATAGCACTGAAGCATCCAGTAAAGCAGAAGCTGCACAAGCAACCAAATCCCGAGGCCCTTTACAGCCCTTAGTCGATATGGTGCCGTCTAATATTTTTGAAGCTGCTGCCGATAACCGAAACATGCTTCAGGTCATCTTTTTTGTCATCTTTTTTGGTATTGGGATCATTTTAATAGAGGAAGAAAAAGCACGAGGGGTAAAAGATTTTTTCGATGCATTGAATGAAGTTGTACTCAAATTAGTGGACCTAATTATGCTCTCGGCACCTTACGGTGTATTTGCATTGTTAGCTTCCTTGATCGTTGAATCACCCAGCCTGAGTTTATTTAAAGCGTTGTTAGCCTACGCCCTCTGTGTTGTATTAGGATTGGGTATTTTGATTGGAGTGGTCTATCCGCTTTTGGTAAAAATATTCACTGGAAAATCATATCCTTTTTTCTTTAGTGGTATTGCACCAGCCCAGTTATTGGCTTTTTCTACCAGCTCCTCTGCCGCTACCCTACCCGTAACGATGGAACGAGTAGAAGAACACCTGGGCGTTGAAAGGGAGG
>CBDUIU010000058.1:0-11450 GCA_965367335.1 uncultured Saprospiraceae bacterium | reverse complement strand
TATCCCAATGTACGGAAGACGTGTTTTTTCCTCCACACTGTAAATAGGACTGTCCAATAGCCATATGAACGGTACCTCCAATCTTTTCATCAAACAGGATATTACGAGTAAATGTGCTAATCTGGTTATTGGTTCCAATTGCTGCTTCTCCAAAACGCCGGGTTCCTTCTAAGGTGAAAATGTGATCCAGGTAATCCTTCCCTCGCTTAGCTTCCCATTTTTCAATTAATCCATCTTTTACCCATAAGGTTACTCCTTCTACTTCGTGCCCTTGATATACGGCAGGGTAGGAGAAATGAATTGTACCGTTCACTGAATTTTCTACAGGAGAGGTATAAACTTCACCTGAGGGCATATTGGTCTGCCCATCCGAATTGATCCAGGTACGACCTTTCGTAGAAAAACTAATATCGATATCTTCACCAAGATAACGTACCTGTTCACACTGATTAAGATGGTCAACGATGTGTTGCTGTGAGGCCCTGACTTTGAGCCACTCGGCCATGGGGTCTTCCGCAAACAAATGGCAAGCATTGTAGATGAATTCCTGATAAGCCTCGAGTGACATGCGTGCGTTTTGAGCAGCAGCCAGGGTAGGATATTGGCATAGATTCCGCTTCAGGTCTCGTGTTGCCGTTCTTTCAAAGTAAATTTTAGAGAAGGGGGCTATGGCTTTTTTATAACGTTTTGCTTTATCCTGATCAATATCCTGGGTTTCCATTAGGTTGAATGGTGCCCGGATATAGAGATAAGCCTGATAGCTTTCCATTGCCCGTTGATATAAAGGGGATACGTAATCGAGTTGTTCTCCCTTGGCCTCCGCATAGAAAATGCGTCCCTGTTCCCGAAAAGCTAAATCTACATCCACATGTGCTCCTTCGCGTAAGGCTATTCGATACACTTCTCGCACCAGAGGTTCTGCCAGCGTGGTACTTTGTACTAATAGTTTGTCACCGGGTTTAATTTCAACACAGTAGCGGACAAGTAGTTCCGCGTATTTAGTAAGCATTGGATTCATAGGGTAATTAGTAACAATCGGTATTTGTACGTACAGGTGTAAAAAGCTATTGTACTTTTGTTAAAAACGTAAAGCATTTGAATGCTAAAAATGTTTCGCCTGATAAGGGTACCGCACTTCATATTGCTCCCTGATCATTTCCGTCATCATATGACGCAAGGTATTAATATTTTCCTTGTTTTTAGCAGAAATAAATAGATTATCGTGGCCGTATTGGTTTTTTAAACGCTCTTGTAATTCTTTTAAAATATCGACCTTGGTGTCTTCTTCCACATAATCATCAAAGTTTCGCTGCCGGTAGAGATCTACCTTGTTCAGAACTAAAAGAGTTGGTTTCTCAATTCCTAGCTCTGCCAGCGTTTTATTAACAGAAGTGATGTGATCCTCAAACTGAGGGTGCGCCACATCCACAACATGTAACAGTACATCACTTTCCCGCACTTCATCCAGGGTTGACTTGAAACTTTCCACCAGGTGAGTAGGTAGTTTACGGATAAACCCAACGGTATCTGATAAGAGAAAAGGCATGCGGTCAAAAACAACTTTACGAACGGTGGTATCCAGCGTTGCAAAGAGCTTGTCCTCGGCGAAAACATCGGACTTGCTGAGGACGTTCATAAGCGTCGATTTTCCCACATTTGTATAACCGACCAAGCCTACCCGGATCATCTCCCCTCGATTTTTGCGCTGGGTCGCATTGTGCTGGTCAATTTTTTCCAGTTTCTTCTTGAGCAGTGCAATTTGGTCCCGCACAATCCTTCTATCCGTCTCGATCTCTTTCTCCCCCGGACCTCTCATCCCAATACCACCTCGCTGTCTTTCCAAGTGGGTCCAAAGACCTCTCAGCCGTGGCAACATGTATTGCATTTGAGCTAATTCTACTTGAGTTTTGGCCTGAGCCGTCTGCGCTCGTGCCGCAAAGATATCCAGGATCAAATTCGTCCGATCAACGATTTTGACCTTTAAGAGTTCTTCAATAGTGTTAACTTGTTTACCGGAAAGATCATCATCAAAAATGACTAGTGTGACATCCTCATGCCAATCCAAATATTCGCGAATCTCCGCTAACTTCCCACTACCTACAAAAGTACGCGGGTCTGGATGTTGCATTTTTTGGGTAAAACGTTTAACTGTTTTTGCACCAGCAGTACTGGCCAAAAACTCCAACTCATCCAGGTATTCATGTACCTGTTCTTCACTTTGATCTTTGTGGATCAGGCCTACTAAGATCGCTTGTTCAACTACCTTTTTAAGGCCGGTTTTTCCCTTTTCACCTAAAGTCCATTCGTTTGCCATATAGGATAGATATGTGTGCCCTTAGGGGCTTTTTTATAAAGGTTGGTTTGATGTAGAAACATATTCTTTCTAAGAATAATTCCTTTGTGATTATTATTCGCTTTGTTACGTGACATAAGGCATCGTCAGTTGCTATCGCCGTGCGATCCAGTTCACCGGATTTAACCGTTGCTTGTCTCGCCAGATTTCAAAGTGTACCTCAGATTTGTTCGACTTCGGATCTACGGCTAATTGCCCCAAAACCTGCTGTGCTTTTATCTGCTGTCCTTTGGCAACAAAAAGCTCCTCTAGATTAGAGTAAACAGTATAATAGTCCTCATGTTTGATAATCAGCATATTATAATGGCCGGGTATATATTGTGTGCCGACTACTTCTCCTCCAAATACGGCATGAACTTTAGCCCGGCGATCTGTACGGATATCAATACCATTGTTTGTTATTTCAACACGTCGGAGCGTCGGATGTTTTTGTTTGCCAAAAAATCCTGTAATGACACCCTTTTTCACCGGCCAGGGTAATCGACCCCGATTGCGGCTAAATTCTCCTGCCAATGGGCCGGTAGCAGGCGCCTTACTATTTGGTTTCTTATTTAAAGGAGTGGAGCTGCGGGCCCGGCGACGAGCGGCGGCTACTTCTTTTTGGATAACTTTTTCGATTGCATCATTTAGTTGTTGGTGGGCAATACGGTGTTTTTGTAATGTATTTTTGAGGCGTTTTTCATCCTTTTTAAGATTGTTGAGGATGCGCTTTTTAGTGCCCAGCTCTTTTTCTAAAATGTGATTTTGTGATTCTTCCTGAGCAATCAAATCTTGTTTTTCTGCACGGATTTGTTCTAGTTTCCGCAATTTACCTGTTAGTGTATGTTGCGTTTCAACGATCAGGTGGGCCTGTTTCTGTCGGTATTGATCATACTGACGAAGGTAACGCCAACGTTGGATCAAGTCATTGACGCTTTTTGCACTAAGTAAAAACTGGGTATTACTTTGGGTCATTTTATGCCTTAAGGCGCGTCTTGCCATAACACCATACTCTACTTTCAGCCGCTCAATATCTGCTTTTAATGACTCAATGACGTCAGCGCTGCGTTGCATGCTAATGTCTGCATATTGAACCTCTTGTTGTAAGGTAAGAATCAGTTCTTCTCTAGCTTTAATCTGGTTGTGTAAAGCCTTATATCGATCCATGGCAGCCTCGATCCCCCGGGTGGTTTCGTTGAGTAGGTTGCTGGTCAGTTTAATGTCTTTGATGAGTTTTTGACGCTTTCTCTCCAGGTCTTTGCGAACTTGACCACTAGCATTAAAGGCCAAAAAAAGACAAAAGCTGAAACCCAGAATGAGCCTAATCAGCGATCCGGTCGTAATGGTCGGGGATGGAAAAACGGATGGTGGTTGGAATGTCAAATTCAACTTTGCTCAATTCTGTTTTAATACTAATTTTTCCGTAAGCAGGAGTTTGTATCCTGAAATGGCGAAAATACGGAAAATTCCAACTATCCCCATGTTCATGATAATCTCCTTGTTCAATTTCTAAGAATTGCTGGGTTTCTGGCTGAAGAATACGTAGGAGATGCAATAAAAAAGTCTCAGGTGTTATTTCGTAATCTATCAGGACCGCTTGCCCACCGATGGCAACATCAGAGGATAGTACATAATGATCTACCAGTATACCGGATTGCATGGATTTTTTATCGCCCAGGATTGGAGGATATCCTAAAAGTAAAGATTGAATAGAGCGGAAATTAGTCTCATATCCTTTAGGTCGCTCCGCCATCGATAGCGGAATTCCCATGCGCCGCTCCAGTTGATCCAATGGGTAGGCCAGATAATTTTTTTCCAATCGGTTAATAGCAAACACGGAATCGGGAGTAATAAGAATACGAGCACCCTCAACGCTGAACTTTTTTACATTCAGCCAAATTACACTGTCTTTGCGGATGCGCAAATTAAAGCTGCCCCGAAATGACTGATAGTCGTCTTTGAATTGAAGTTTACCCTTAGCCGTTACCCACTCCGGCTCATAATCATTCTTCACTATTCGTTTCAACAGAAAATTAGCAGATTTAGGCTTGAGCGCTGGCCTTCCCGCTTTTTTACCCGCTTTGCAGCCCATGCTACTAAGGAGTAAAACAAAGATAAAAAGGAAATATTGATTTTGTAAATTCATTGTTGATGAGGGGCGCTGCGCCTTAGTTATTCATAGACTTTTCGTTCCTTGATTTTTTTCTCTAACAAAGGAGCCATTGAGCCCATGTCTAAAGCTTTTTGCCAGTATTGCAGTGCTTCCTCTTTTTTATCTAACTGAAACAGTACATCACCATAACGTTCCAGGGCTTCAGGATTTTCGGTGCCACCGTGTTGGAGCGCTTTTTCAATCCAGGACTTAGCTGTAACATAATCCGTTTTGCGATAATAAAGAAAAGCTAAGTTTAGCTCATTGGTCATTTGGTTTGGGCGAAGTTGTGCAGATTGCTCTAACATTTTCTGAGCCATATCCAGTTTTTCGTTTCGACTGGTAAGCGCGTAGCCATAGTCACTGAGGACCTCCCAGTCTTTGGAATTCATTTTTAAGATTGCTTGAAAAGCCTTGTCAGAGCGATCGAATTTTTTTAGAGAGAAATAGGTGATCGCTA
The DNA here is from genome assembly GCA_965367335.1 of uncultured Saprospiraceae bacterium. Lineage (GTDB taxonomy): Bacteria > Bacteroidota > Bacteroidia > Chitinophagales > Saprospiraceae > CBDUIU01. The sequence continues at coordinate 6,506 of CBDUIU010000058.1, read as the reverse complement.
ATTGCCGTTGGGCATTTCGCCAAATCAGGGGCTTTTTACGAGACATCATCACTGCCTGTTGGAGCGGTGGAATGGCCTCGTTAAACTTAGCTTGGCGATGTAAGGCAACTCCGTTGAAATAATAACCTCTCGCCTGATTGGGAAACAAGTCGATGACTTTGTTGGAAGTAGCTACCAATTCTTCGTTTTGCCCCTGTTCATATTGTATTTGCAGGATTTGATCCCAAACGCTGTAGACATTCTGATTAATTGCTACTGCTTTTTGATATTGGACCAGCGCGGCTTTCGGTTGTTTACTGTAATAAAGCAAATCAGCGTAGGCGGCATAGGGTTGTGCTGCTTTTGGATGGACTTCAATAAGGATTTCACAGAGTTCCTTACCTTGTTTTGCTAGGGTTTGATCCCCGGTTTCTGCGACTTTCTGTACATAAGGAATCAACTCTTTAATCTTTAGGTCCAGACTAATTTCCGGGTTGGAAAAAACAGGACTAAGGGTTTTGACCAAATCAGCATCATTGGATTCTCCTGCCTGTTTGTCTGCAAGAGCAATGGAAGCGGTTCCATCATTAGGGTCAATTTCCAGGATCTTTTTGTAGGTGGCTGCTGCCTTTTCTTCCTGATTATTTTGCAGATAAAATTTAGCTAATTGATGGAACCCCTCTTTTTCGTAAGGAAAAGCCTGTATCAATTTTAGTAGTTCCTCTTCGGCCTTTTTCTGGTTACCTGTTCCCAGGTAAAGGCGATATTTTTTCAAGACAATATCTTCCACAATACCGACTTCACTTTCCAGTTCGTTATAAACCTTGATAGCTTTTTTGATATCGTTAGAGCGAACTAAGTAATAGGCCCATTTCAGGTAATAATATTCGTTGGTAGGTTCGCTCTTAACGAGATCTTCATAAATTTCAGCAGCCTCCTCGTTTTTATTTATTTTTTCGTAAACATCAGCCTGAAACATCCGATACCAGGGGTTAGCCTCCAGCTCCACAGCCATGTTGATAGATTGCAGGGCTTTTTCATCTTTATCCAAAACATCATAGATACGCGCTAATTCGTAGGCGGCGGCGTGGTTGTTTTTATCTCTTTTCAAGACTTCCTTGAAAAGATAAGCTGCGTTTTCGTAGTTCTGTAGGATTTTTTCACGAGTAGCATCAATAAATACTTTTTGGGTATTGATTTCTTCTTCAGAAACCCTTCCTCTTGGTTCTTGCGCATAAGACAGATTTCCTATTAGAAAGAGCAGGAGGAGTATAGTTCCGCTAATTAATTGATGCATCTTCACTAAGATCATAGTAACATAATTTGGTTCTCCAAGCGATTTTCAGCAAGTCATTACATTTTTAAACCGCTCTGTAGGCAAGTTTTGTATTTAGACGGAATATTAGTTGAAACGTCTCGAAAGAACTTGCTCTAATTAATCAAACGCAAAATTGAAACGCTTGTTCCGCAAGTTGTAGTGCTTTAGTTATAGAGGATCGTCAGATTAACAGCGGATTTAGAGGCTACATACTGGCATACTGCAAGTAAGGTGAGTGAGGTCACTTAGCTGAGGCCTTAAAACGTAAGGCAGGTACAGAAATAGTTCTGGGTAGTCCAAAAAAAAGTCTGAGAGAAGTATCCCTGAGCAAGGTGATCTATTCCACTACAGCTATTTTATACATATTCGTTCGGTGCCGGGAAGTAATCGGCATACTAGCGAGATTGATGACAATGTCTCCTTCATTAATGATTTTTTTGCGTTTCAAAATAGCTACTACATCATTAATAGTATCATCGGTAGTGGTGAATTTGTCATAATAAAAACAACGAACGCCCCAAACCAGGTTTAAGGTGGCAAGTCGATGTACTTGATCCGAAAATATATAAATCTTAGCTTTTGGACGATAACTAGATACCTTAAATGCAGTATATCCCGAGCTGGTCATCCCTAAAATAGCTTTGGCCTCCACGGCATTGGCTGTTTGAGCAGCATTGAAACAAACGGCATCGGATAAATAGGTCCGGGAGTTTGGAGAAAGCTTAGGACGGCTCCAGGAGCGAACATCATAATTGAGTTCTGCCTGCTCAATGATTTTGTTCATCTCTTCTACAACTTTGGCTGGGTGATCTCCCACGGAAGTTTCTCCACTAAGCATGACAGCATCCGCGCCATCGAGTACAGCGTTAGCAACATCCGTGATCTCTGCCCGGGTTGGAATAGGCTGTTTGATCATACTGTCCAGCATATGGGTAGCAACAATAACAGGACGTGCTCTTTGAATGCATTTTTTGATGATTTGCTTTTGCAACATAGGAAGCTGCTCCATTGGCATTTCGATACCTAAATCACCGCGAGCAATCATAATACCATTGGATGCTTTGATAATCTTATCGATCTTTTCAATGGCTTCCGGCTTTTCTACTTTCGCCATGATCTTAGCTTGATGGCCGGCTGCTTCTACTCGTTTGCGAAGGTTTTTAATATCCTTAGCCGAGCGAACAAAAGATAAGGCGATCCAATTGACAGATGGTAAAGTCAGGATATACTCAAGGTCTTTTTCATCTTTTTCAGTTAAGGAAGGCAATGAGATTTTAGTATTTGGTAAATTAACCCCTTTGTTGGAGGAAAGGGTGCCACCGAAAATGACCTTTAGTTTTACCTTATCTTTTTTATTCGTTTTGATTACTTCCAGCATCAGTTTGCCATCGTCAATCAACACCTTTTCACCAGGTGTTACATCCTCGGCAAATTGTTTATAGCTCATATAAATCGATTCCATTGTGCCCAGGCATTCTTCATTGGTAAAGGTGAGAATATCACCGGACTTCACAGATAGATTATTGTTTTCAATTTTACCAACTCGTAATTTTGGTCCCTGAAGATCAGCGAGGATACCTATATGGAGGTTATATTTCTCATTAATATAGTTAATATGATTGATTACTTCAGCGTGATCACTATGAGTACCATGTGAAAAATTGAGACGAAAAACGTCCACACCAACCTGTACAAGCTTTAGTAACATGTCATATGAGCTGCAGGCGGGGCCTACAGTTGCAACGATTTTTGTGTTTTGATAGTCAACAATTTCCATAAAAAATAGAATTTATTTAGAATTTTGTTACTTTAGGAGCTAGGTGCCGTCCATACAAGTAGAAGAGGAGAGGAGAGGAATAAGTCAAGCGATTTGCCTAGCGTAAGTGTTTGGTAGTTATAGGATTATAAATAGGAAAATTTCTTCTTTTCTGTAGGGGCAACTAAATAGTGTAAATTTTACAATAATAAGTGATGTAAATGTACATTTTTTGATCAGAAAAATCCTATTTCAAAAGTGAGAAAGGTAAAAATAAATTAGAATGTGGCGGAAATGTTTATTTTTGCGCCGCAATAGTCTCGCTAGAGGGCGAGACTAATTAATTAATAAAATAATTTTCAAAACACTAAAGCATAGGCAGTGTGGTAAAAATACCGGAAAAACTTTGGTTATCATTTGACTTATATTTTTCTTTGCACTGCATTTGTTCATCACAAAGCGTTTTATTATGTCTAACATTGCAGAAAGAGTAAACAAAATTATCGTCGAAAAACTCGGCGTTGACGAATCAGAAGTGACGGCTGCTGCCAGTTTCACCAACGATCTTGGGGCGGATTCCCTGGATACTGTTGAGCTGATCATGGAATTTGAGAAAGAATTTGATCTTTCAATTCCTGATGAGCAAGCTGAAAATATTCAAACGGTTGGTCAAGCTGTTGAATACTTGGAGTCTCAGCTTCAGTCTTAAATTGGACAAATAGGTCATTGAGTACCTGTCCAAATTAATTCCATTTAAGAAACCACAAATCAGTCATCTTCGTCTGATTTGTGGTTTACTGCTAAAATGCAGTTTTCTAATCTATATTTTACCAAAGCCCATAGATATCCCGGACCATATCACTATTTTTTTACAGGACGGGTATACTTCTTTTTAAGAGTTTTTTTGAATATTTAGATAGTAAACTCTTAATTTCTGCTGAGGTTCCCACTACGAATACTAAGGAATATGAAAAGGGTTGTTGTAACTGGCATCGGGGCACTTACCCCCATTGGAAACAATGTTACCGAATACCTGCAAGGCCTCAAGGAGGGCCGAAGTGGCGCAGCTCGTATTACACACTTTGATCCTACTAACTTTAAAACCCAATTCGCCTGTGAAGTAAAAAACTTCAATGCGATGGATCACATGGATCGGCGGGAAGCGAAGCGTATGGACCCATTTACGCATTATGCGATGGTAGCCGCCGCAGAAGCCATTGAACAAGCTGGAATAGTTCCAGAGCAACTGGACTTGGACCGAGTAGGAGTGATTTGGGGCTCAGGGATCGGTGGACTAACAGCTTTGGAAAATGAGATCGAAGAATTTGCTAAAGGTAACGGCACGCCACGTTATAATCCTTTTATGATCACCAAGATGATCTCTGATATGGCAGCGGGCTCGATTTCTATTAAATATGGATTCCGTGGCATTAACTACTGTACGGTTTCTGCTTGTGCCTCCGCCTCTCATGCTATCACTAACGCACTAGACTATATCCGGCTCGGAAGGGCTGACATTATAATTTCCGGTGGCTCGGAAGCAGCTGTTACACACGCAGGTGTAGGTGGCTTCAATGCCATGAAAGCTTTATCCACCAGAAATGAAGACCCAGAGAAAGCTTCTCGTCCTTTTGATAAAGATCGCGACGGGTTTGTGCTGGGTGAAGGCGCTGGGGCGCTGGTTTTGGAATCGTATGAACACGCAAAAAAACGGGGGGCTACCATCTTAGCTGAGGTAGTTGGTGCTGCCGCTACAGCGGACGCCTACCACATTACGGCTCCACATCCCGAAGGTATGGGGGCTAGAAATGTAATGAATTTAACATTAAAAGATGCTAAATTGAACCCTGAAGACGTGGATTACGTAAATGTACACGGTACGTCCACACCCCTTGGTGATGTGGCTGAGCTTAAAGCCATCACTCAGGTTTTTGGAGCGCATGCATATCAAATGAATGTAAGTTCTACCAAGTCAATGACTGGTCATTTGTTAGGAGCTGCTGGTGCAATTGAAGCCATCGCATGTATCCTGGCTATTAACCATAATTTCGTACCACCGACAATTAACCATTTTACCGACGACCCTGAAATAGATAGCCAATTAAACCTGACCTTTAATAAGGCTCAGGAACGTGAGGTTCAAGTGGCCCTTAGCAACACCTTTGGGTTTGGTGGCCACAATTCGTCGGTGATTTTCCGTCAGGCACCGCTCAAATAATTGAGTGCTATCAAATGGATTAAATCTCCGAAATTACAAAACGAACTGGTACAAAGGTAGCCAGGTACAATTCAGGGGGTGCTCCTTCGGGTGATCATGCTTTTGCTAAGTCACCAGGTCACCCCCTGAATCGGCCTATTTCATCTATCTTTGTATCAGAAACTTTGAACCAACGTTTTTTACCAAGAAACTGTCTGCATTTGTTGTACAGGCAGTGAGGGTATTTATTTATTTTTTTTATTAAAAAAATTAACGCGTGGTTTTGAGGTTCCTGATTAGACTTTACAATTATTATCTTTCTCCGGATCGAAATTTTGTCCGTCGATTAAGATCTTTACTGGGTTTTACCCCGGTGAACCTTTCTATTTTTAAGCTTGCCTTTTATCATAAGTCAACTTCCAACGAAAAATTGCAGTCCATTCAAAGTAATGAGCGATTGGAGTATTTGGGAGATGCTATCCTGGGGACGATTGTTGCAGAATATTTGTTTAAAAAATATCCTAATAGCAACGAAGGATTTTTGACTAAAATGCGCTCTAAAATAGTAAAGCGTAGTTCTTTGAATAAAATCGCGGATAAAATGGGACTGGATGTTTTTCTGGCTCATTATAATAACACGCGGTTAAGTCGTTCCATGTTGGGTAATGCCTTGGAAGCGCTTGTCGGTGCCATCTACCTGGAATGTGGTTATCGGGGAACCAGGAATTATGTTACGCAGAAAATTCTTCGCGGGTATCTGGACATCCATGAACTAGAGAGTTTTGATGATAATTACAAAAGTCAGTTATTGGAATGGTGTCAAAAAAATGGACAGACAGTTGCCTATAAAATGTTGGCTAAATATAAATATGAAAAACGTGACCGCTTCAAAGTGGCAGTCTTGATTGATGGAGAAAAACTGGCAACTGCGGATGATTTTAATAAAAAGAGTGCAGAACAAACTGCGTCAGAAAAAGCGCTCCGGCAATTAGGGATTATTGAAGTGAATGGAGGGGATAAGGAATCAGATCAAAAGCCAAAGCAAAAAAAAGCAGCTCGGTCTTCACGCTCGGGAAATAGTAAGGTGAACAAGAATACAAATGCAGAACATTCAAACCCTACTGAAGAGGTGGCTAAACTAAATCAACCTTCCACAAATAAGCACCAATCAAAATCAACGAATAAGACGGAGAGATCCTCTTCCCGGCCAAACAAACCTGCGTCTCAGGAGGAACAACCAGCCAAGCAGGACAATA
>CBDUIU010000057.1:0-11478 GCA_965367335.1 uncultured Saprospiraceae bacterium | reverse complement strand
GCTTTAATAAGCGATGAAAGTGTTCGAACATCGCCTTTTTATTTTTGATATGCTCTGCTGATTCCATTGACCAGATAAGGTCGAAAGGCGCTGTGTCCGGAGGTAGTAACATCATGTCCTGGACACGTAGCTCTACCTGGTCATTGAGCCCTTGTGCAGAATTATAGGCCCTGCCGCGTTCTACCTGAATGGGGCTGAGTGTTAATCCGAGTACGGAAGCATTATATTTTTTAGCAAGGTACCTTGAACTGCCACCGACGCCACAACCTACATCCAAAATGCGTTTAGGCGAGTCATCCCGATTGTTTTCGGAAGGCCCAAACGCTAACATTTCTTCTACTAAATCAATTTGGGCTTGCTGGTGGTTCTTTTTTTCTTGTCCATTTTTTCCGTAAAATCCATGGTGCATATGTTCTCCCCACATCTCAAGCCAGATATCAGTTGAGTGATCATAAAAGTGTTGAATACGTTGATTGAGTGAAGTCATATGCGTTAATTAGAGGCTGATGGATGCAAAATAATTAAGCAGTTTTTTACCACTTTTTATCTATGAAAAAGCTTTCCAAAGTAAAAAAATAACGATTCCAATTATTACAAGCAGTACCATAATTTGATTCGTATTCAAACGCTCCCGGTATGGTTCCGGAATATCTTCCTGACCACTAAACGCGTGGAATAAATACCCGATTAATGCCATTGGAATAAATACGAATCCTGCCAAAGACCCTATTAATACACGCCAGATTAATTGTAGCCATCGGCCCAGGCCCATACTTTCTTCCGGCACTTCGATAATTTTAGCTGGGATTGGTGATACTCCTGCTTTCGGCTTTCTGCCTGAAATGGCAATAGCATACTCTCCCTCGCCTTTGTACCAATGTGGCCGGACATAAGTAAACTTAATATCAGTAAAACCAGCCTGTTCATACCAATGCTTATACTCTTCATCTTTAGGAAATAACATCCAGGTATTGGCCATAAACCGGGCAAAGCCCTGCTCTGGTTCCAGAGGCCCGATCATCAGTGCAAGTCCGCCGGGTTTAATCAATCGGTAGGATTCGTTAATACCTTGTTGTGGGTTTGGCCAGTATTCAATACTTCCCGCAGAGACATATCGATCAAAGTGATCCGTAGGGTAGGGGACATTTTCGGCGTCACCCAGCTGGAACGTACAGTCTTGCAAGGCAGGTTTTTGTTTTGCCTTAGCCATTTGATGAGGGGATTGATCGACACAAGTAACCTGCTTAGCCGGTACCCGACTGACAATGCCTTCGGTAGTGAATCCGGTGCCTGAACCTACATCGATCACTGTAAGATTTGGATCATCCAGCATGGCCATGTCCAGTGATTGTTTTCGCATCCATTTTGTCCAAAACAATGGATTAACATACTTATCATAAAAAATAGATAAGAAACGATAAAACCAATAGGCTTCTTTTTTGTGTTGAACTAGACGCATGTTTGTTGAGGAATGATAAAAGGTGATTGATATTGGAGGTTTAGTAAAAAGGTAACGTCGGGTACTTGACTATATAAAATATCAGTTTGTTAATAAAACAAGAAATAGATCATGAAGGGTATGTTGTTTTTAGGATTCGATCTTCCATTCATTGTTTATCACTGATTAAACTACTGCTGACGGTACTTACCGGGCAGATCTTCTCACAAGCCATACACGCTATGTTGCAAATTTTATCTACGGCAATGGTATCGAAAGGACTAATAAATTTAGCTTCATCTGGTTGTGGACAGACGGCCACACAGGCCCCACAATTAATGCAGGCATTCCAACCGATATTAAATAGAACTGCTTTTGACATAGTGAACTAATGAAAAGTTGAAAATAGAAATAATCAGATAATTAGGATTAAGAATATATTATTGATCAGCTTATATCTTTTTATATTCTGATCCCGGACTAAAATAATCCGCCATGGTTTGATACAAACGTTGATTCATTTTATCAATTGATTTTTCCCGGAAAATCTTTGTTTTCACATCGTATAATTTCCACATCTTATTGCCCAGCTTTTCCAACCAAGCATCCTGATAAGCTTTAAGGACAGCTTTGGTTGGTCGTACACCTGTTTTAATAATTTCATGGAGGACGTGGGCTGCAATCTGTCCACCGGATAATGCCGTATGAATACCACCTCCGGTAATTGGATTGACATGGCGGGCAGCATCACCCACCAAAATGAGATGATCCGCGTATTGGGTGCGTAAGGGAGCTGCCAAAGGGACACCACCGCCCTGAACTTCCAATATCTTAGCGTGTTGAAAACGTTCTTTAAAAAAAGAAGAATGCATAAATTGATCAAGGTGCCATTGAGCATCCTGGTCCGTCATGGTACGAATGACCCCAAGCCCAATTTCAGCATAACCATGGCCCTTGGGAAAAACCCAGGCATAACCACCAGGCGCCCATTCGTAACCGGTGATAATTTCTAAGAGGCCTTTAGTTTCAACCTGATCTACAATCACCTGCAGGCATGAGGCCAGTTCTGTCAATTTGATATGTGTACGTAGGCCCGCCCATTTGCCAACCTGCGATTGGAGCCCATCTGCTCCCACTAAGACCCGGGTTTTGACCAATATTTCCTCGTTCATGCGCAGTAAACGCACCGTGCAGAGATCATTATCACTGACATGGTAGCCCATGCCTTCCGTTTTTAGCCATACCTCAACACCTGCGCGCTCGGCCTGAGTCATTAGATAACGGTCGAAACGGCGACGGTCCACTACATAGCCTAATGGCTTTTTCTGCACGTCCTCTCCGTACTCCTCAGGTTTCAATTGGCGATAGTCAATCGTAGTCGCATCACCCTTTTCGTTTAAAATTTCGAAACCATAAATAGCCTGGTGAATAAATTCCGGATCCGGATTGATGTTGACCTCTTCCAGTGCATGTCGGCTTACGGCACCGGAACACTGGATAGGTGCTCCCAGTTCCTGCCGTTTGTCAACCATGAGTACTTTAAGACCAAGTTCGGCTGCGATCCGTCCGGTAGTAGAACCTGCGGGTCCACAGCCAATGATGACCAAATCATAATGACCTGGTTGAAGAAGAGAGGGGGGCATGTAATTTGTTTTCTCGGGTAAAATGTTTAGGATCGGTAATATAAGGAAATATGTTAAAAGTCAATTCATTACCTTATTGATGTATTCTAATTCTAAACTAAAAGGGGATCATAATGTTCGAAACGATTTTAAATTAATTTGACTTAAAAGATTCTTAGTTGTCCAATTACGCTATGGTGTTTATAGTCTGGTAAGGAAAGTTTTAGAAGGTCAAAAGCTGATTCACTGGTAAAAGGTAGAGAAAACTAGCTTTTGTCAGTGCGGTTTGGCTTTCTCTTAAAAGAATTTCGTAAAATTGCACCCATAACAAACTATACGGAAAATGGACTTACTACTTTTAATGACCATGCCGGATTTTGCCAGTGCTGAAGTATGGATTAGTTTACTTACCCTGACATTTCTGGAGATCGTGTTAGGGATTGATAACATTATCTTTATTGCTCTGGAGACGGGACGTTTGCCCGATGAGAAGAAGGCAAAAGCAACCAATATCGGATTAGCTCTGGCAATGATAATGCGTATTGCCTTGCTTTTTGGAATCTCCTGGTTAATTGCAATGAAAGAACCGTGGTGGTCACCAGACTTGTCTTGGTTTAATGGAGCATTTTCAGGACAAAGTTTTATTCTGATCGTCGGAGGAATATTCTTATTGTACAAAAGTACCTCTGAGATTCACCATAAGCTGGAAGGAGAAGAAGGAACTGGTGGAAAAAGAGGGTCATCAACAATGACCAGTGCTATTTTACAAATCACCTTGATCAATATAGTTTTCTCTTTTGATTCTATTTTAACTGCAGTGGGAATGACCAGCGGTGTTTCCGGGGCATTGGTCATCATGATTGTCGCCGTTGTATTATCCGTTTTGATCATGATGCTGTTTGCTACCCCGGTTAGTCGCTTTGTCAATAAACATCCAACGATTCAAATGTTGGGTCTATCTTTTCTGATACTTATTGGCTTTATGTTGATCACAGAGGGAGCACACCTTGCACATTTATCGGTTTTGGGGTCAGAAATAGGTGCTATTCCTAAAGGGTATTTATATTTTTCCATTGCTTTTTCCTTATTGGTTGAATTTTTAAATATGCGCTTACGCAAATCTAAACCGATCCAGTTACACAACGCATCTGAGGAGGCAATCAAGGAAGGAATCATGTAATGTATTTAATCCATAAAATAAAACGATGACCAGAATAAATATTACGCCTAACCAATATGATATAGCTACTTTATTGCTTCGTATAGCATTTGGAGGGTTTATGATGTATAGCCATGGTTGGCCCAAATTGCAAAAAATGTTAGGTGAAGGCCCTATCCAGTTTGCAGATCCGTTTGGATTGGGGGCTGCGCCATCTTTATACCTGACGGTATTTGCTGAATTCCTCTGTGCCGCATTGATCCTGATTGGTTTGAAAACGCGCTTAGCCACGGTACCACTAATCATTACCATGGCGGTTGCTGCCTTTATTATTCACGGTTCAGATCCATTTGGAAAAAAAGAAATGGCGCTTTTGTACCTGCTGGGGTATGTTGTGATTGCATTGTTAGGTTCGGGAAGGTATTCCCTGGACGATCGCTTGAGTTAGACGGTGTGTCACTGATTTTTACTGCCACTTAATTGTTAACGAATTTCCCCTACATGCCTTTATTGAAATCGATTTCGAAATTTTGTATCTTTTTAGTAGTATCGCTATTATCCTTACTGGCTTGTAAAAACGATCCCACAGCCAAGCAAGCAACGGCAACTGCCCTGATTCGCTTGCAAGGAAAAACGATGGGGACTTATTACACTGTTCAATATTCCGATGCCAAACAACGGAACTTTCAGCAAGCCATCGATTCGTTGTTAGTGGCCGTTAATGCTGAGGTATCCACCTATGAGCCCCAATCTGTCATCAGTCGCTTTAACCAAAGTACAGATACCTTCTATCTGGAAAAGGCCTGGAAACATTTTATCCGCAATTTTGAAGCTTCCCAACTAATCGCTGAAGTTACGCTGAACGCTTTTGATCCCACGGTGATGCCACTTGTGAATTTCTGGGGTTTTGGAACTACTGGCCGACGCAAAAGCAGTGAAGTTTCAAAAAGTCAGGTGGATAGCTTGAAAACGTTAGTAGGGTTAGATAAAATCCAAATCGGCGAAACTGGCCAGAGGCAATATTTGTTAAAGGCTAATCCAAAGGTACAACTAGATTTTAGTGCTTTGGCAAAAGGCTATGGAGTGGATGAAGTGGGGCACTTTTTAGAGCAAGCTGGAATTGAAAATTACCTGGTGGAAATCGGAGGAGAAGACCGGGCCAGGGGAGAAAAGATGCCAGGTAAACTTTGGCGTATTGGCATTAATGAACCTACTGAAGATGGGGATATCTACGATTTTCAAGCGATTGTTGAGCTCAAAAACCGATCGGTTGCTTCATCCGGCAATTATCGCAATTTCTACGAAGTGGAAGGGGTTAAATACTGGCACACCATTGACCCGGTGAGTGGCTATCCTGAGAAAAATACGCTGCTCAGCGCTTCTATTTTTGCCGCAGATTGCATCACGGCTGATGCCTTGGCCACGGCTAGTATGGTCATGGGGGTAGATCGGGCCTACAAAATGATCACGGAGTTACCAGGAGTGGAAGGGTATTTCATATACGGAAACAAGGAAGGAAGCATGTCTGTGAAGTATACAGAAGGCCTAAGTAATATGCTGGTCGATCAATAAGTACCAAACTTCTAATCTTTCGATAGCATTGTTTTTATCCCTATCTTCGCGATAAACACTAAAAGAATATGGATTTTCTTACTCGCCCTTTGATTTTTTTAGATATAGAAGCGACCGGGCTTAATGTTATTCGTGACCGGATCGTTCAAATTGGAATGATTAAATACTTTCCGGATGACCGTGAACCAGTAGAGTTAGATATGCTCATCAATCCCGGGATCCCGATCTCCGAAGAAGCTATTGGTGTACATGGAATAACACCTAAAGACCTGGTTAACAAGCCCATCTTTCAGCAGGTAGCTGACAAGCTGTATGAATTTATTGGAGATGCGGACCTGGCTGGATATAATTCCAATCGTTTTGACGTTCCTATGTTAATGGAAGAGTTTGCCAGAGTAGGTTTAGAGTTTTCTCTGGATAATCGACGTTCCATTGATGTTCAACGGATTTTTTACAAAATGGAGCCAAGAACCCTGCGGGCAGCTTTAAAGTTTTACTGTAATCAGGAAATTGAAAATGCACACGATGCGCTGGCCGATGTAAAAGCAACCATTGAAGTCTTCAAGGGGCAGTTGAAAACCTATCAGGGCGTCGATTTAATTACTGCAGATGGCGAAAGGGTAGAGGCTCCAATAAAAGAAGATATTGCCGCTTTACATCAGTTTACCTCCGATCTGCGCATGGTAGATGCTACCCAAAAACTCCGCTATGATCATAACGGGGTCATTGTCTTTAATTTCGGTAAATACATCAACAAGCCGGCAGCGGAAGTCCTGGTACAAGACAAAAATTATTATCACTGGATCCTCAATAAGGAATTCTCCTCTCAGGTCAAGCAGATTGTTAAGAAATTGGTGAAAGAATATGAAAAGGAAAAGAAAGAACAGTAAAATAGAATCAATACATGCATTGCTGTTGCTACACCCATTTTCTCGCCTAAGCTACCTGTCGATTGTCTGTTTACTTTTACTTAACCTAAGTTCTTGCCTTGAACCTGAGGAAGGCTGCCTGGATGTGCTGGCAACGAATTTCGATGCCGCTGCGGATGAGGATTGCGCAGGGTGTTGTGATTTCCCCGAACTGACCCTTGTTTTTGAACATAATATGGGTGAAAATGCACTGGTACTTGGAAGTGATTACACCACAGATAGCTTGCAGTATTTTACCTTGATTGACCTTCGCTATTTCTTGTCTGAAGTCCTGGTTTCCGGACCAAACCTGCAGCTGCGGTTTCTGGATAGCTTTAATATTTCCGTACTTGAAAACGGCAGCCGGGTAGATAAAAGGGTAGCTAATAATCTCAAGCTGATTCGTAGAACCGTGACGAGTGCGACCTTTGGAAGATTTTTAGAGTATGGATTAATAGATACCCTGAGATTCTCAGTCGGTGTGCCAGAGCTACTTAATACGGCATTTCCCGATGATTTTCCCAATACTTATCCGCTGAATACCCAGGCTGAATCTATGTATTGGAACCCAGATTCCGGTTATATCTTTAATCATCTTACTTTGAACCGAGATACCATGAGTGGTTCTGATACCTTGTATTTATCCATTGGCCTGGATCCACGCCGGGTAGATATTGCTTTGCCTTATGCGGATACGCTTAACAGAGCTACAGACTTGAGAATTACATTGGAGGTAGATTATCTGCAGTGGTTTCAAGGCATAAATTTTGAATCAGACCTGGAAGAGGAGATCGTTGAAAAAATTGTCAATAACACGTCAAAAGCTTTCAGCATTAAAGAATAAGTGATCAATGTCACTGTTTCCCTCAACAAGCTACGCTACCTTTACGTTAGGATATTTGAAGTCGCAGATACCTGAATTTTGCCGGTATTGCTTATCTGAAATTATCTGACTATTATCTACCCGACTTAATAAAAATTTATGATTATGAAAAAATGGTTTCCAATATTGCTTTTGTTTGCCTTGGTTTTTTCTTCCTGTGATGATGATGATCAAATGGAAGCAATGACGGCAGACATTCTGGTCAATTTCAAGGCTACTTATGACGGACAGCCTTTGGAAATGTTGAAAACATATACCTATAGTGGTGTGCCGGTTCAGTTTCTAAAATTTGATTTCTATGTAGGGAATGCGGTGTTGACGCAAAAAGACAATGGCAGTACAATTGAGTCTGAACTCAGTGAAATTGAGTTTGTCGATCTTAGTTTCGACTCTCCCCAGGAAGCTGAACAAGGAGTCATCCTTACAACTCGGGCCGTTGAAGCAGATACATACGATGGTCTTAGTTTTGGCATTGGTGTTCCTGCTGATTTGAACGCCATGTCATGGGATGAATTTTCCGGAGGACACCCTTTACGTAATGACACGCACTATTGGGAAGCATGGGGCAGTTTTATTTTTGCGAAAATCGAAGGTCAATTAGATATGGACGGTGATGGAACTTTCGAAAGTAGTTTTACCTATCACACAGGTACGGATGCTTTGTACGAGGGGCTTAATTTCAATGCAGATTTTGACCTAAAACCAGAAGAAGAAAAAACTATGGCTTTTAGTGTTGATGTTCAAAAACTTTTCCGCATTAGTGATGCTGCTTATGATGCTGATAGTGATGGCTATATTGACTTACAAACCCACCAGGGGGTACACACAGATCAGCAGTTGATCTTAGCACGTAGTGTTATGCAGAATTTTCCTTCAGCAATATCTTTAATTGATTAGATCGGGTGTTAACCTCCCTGAAAATTTTCAGGGAGGTTAACGCTTGTATTATATTTCCCCAGACTGCTCTTTACGGCTTTCCATACCATGACTTCAGGACCTCGGCTAACAGCTTTACTTTTGACCATCTTCGGTTTCATCGTCGTATTTTCAGCCTGTGATGACGATGACAATCCGCCAATGCCAAAAGGTGACCTGGAAGATATCCCTTTTCAAACAACAGCTTATAATTTAGTCATCCCTGAAGGTTTTCCGGAGATGATCATTCCAGCTGATAATAAATTAACCAAGGAGGGGGTAAAACTTGGCAGACATCTTTTCTTTGATCCAATCCTTTCTTTGGACAGTACCATTTCTTGTTCTTCCTGTCACTTACCCAGTGGTAATTTTACAGATAACCTGGCTTTGAGTCCAGGGGTTAATGCGACAATGGGGAGGCGGAGTGCCATGTCCTTATTGAATGTCGGTTTTTTTGAAAATGGCCTTTTTTGGGATGGCCGCTCCAGTACTTTAGAAATTCAGGCAGAAAAACCGGTAGAAGATCCTGTGGAGATGCACGAACAATGGCCTCAGGTGATCAAAAAACTAAAGGCGCACACGGATTACCCCAAGCTATTTCGCGAAGCATTTGGTATTTCAGATCGCACAGAAATCACAAAAGAGTTGGCTGCGAAGGCCATGGCTCAGTTCCAACGAACCTTGGTTAGTAGTGGTAATAGCAAATACGATCGCTGGCAACGCGGTGAAGAATATTTGACAGAGGACGAATTCCTGGGGTATGATATGTTTTTTGATTTATCACCCGATCTTCCGGATGCGGAGTGTGGACATTGCCATAATGCCCCGATTTTTTCTACGAATGATTATTTTAATAATGGAATAAATGCTGCAGCCACTCTTGATGACTTTCCTGACCTGGGGAGAGGAGAGGTGACCGGTAAGAAAATCGATAATGGGCGTTTTCGGGCTCCCAGCCTGAGAAATATTAAGCTGTCTGCTCCTTACATGCATGACGGTCGCTTCCAGACGCTCGACGAGGTTTTAAATCACTATAATTCTGGTGGAAAAAGCTCTCCTAATCGCGATCCTTTGCTTCGTCCCTTAGGCTTGACCGATGAGCAAAAATCTCAAGTCATTGCTTTTATCCTTACCTTGACGGATACTGCATTTGTGCAAAATCCGGAATACCATTCTCCGTTTTAATAAAAAACATTTTCTCTGTTCTCAGCTGTAATTTCCGCCCTGGAATTACTCTTTTATTGCCGTGAACAACTTAAGTCCAGTCCATAAATTAACCTACTCATCGATTTAAATTTACCCTACCAGAAAGGATAGTATTCTCAAATTCCTAATTCTCCTTCTACCTTTTGGTATATTAATTGCAAAACTGAAAACTACAACAACATTCCATGGGCGTTACCTGCGCCAAGATTACCTCCCTCTCATCACACACATTTTTATACATAACCAAACCCAATTACCAATCCCCTTGTTAGCCACCCCCCACTTGTATTTACCCCTGAATTAATTATTTGGTTAATCTAGAATCATGTAAGCAATTACATGTTCTACAATTCAGACTTTACATTATGAGAAATCTACTAGTGTGGATTGCTGTAGGTTTGTCATGGGTTACTACCTTAATTGGACAACAGGTAGAACCTCGACAGAACCAGGTGGTGATTAATATTGAGCAACTTGAAACTAAGCGTACTGATTTGGAAGCTTACCGAGCTCAAGGTAATTACTATGTAACTATTCAATTTGATCAACTTCCCAATAAACGGCAACAGCAACGTTTACTAGCAAATGGGATTGAGTTGATCTCCTATCGTAAAGGCAAAACTTACCTTGCCAAAATTCCTAAAAAATTGTCTGGCAGTGAGTTGGCAAAGCTTGGAATTCAGAAGATTAAGGCGGAACCCACAAAAACAAAGATCAGTAAGGATCTTTTGAATCAGAATATCCCGGATTGGGCGGTACCACAGGATGGTTGGGTGGACATATCCGTTGGCTTGACTTCTGCCAAACAACTTAGGTATGTAAAAACATTGTTGCGGCGTCTTGGGGCAGAACTTTTAGATGGTGAGTTGAACAAAGGTCAAATCCAATTTGTGCGTATTCCACAAAATAAGGTTCAATCATTGGCAGCTTCTCCGTTGATTACTTTTATTGATGTCCTGCAAGAGCCGGATCAAGCATTAAATCACGAGGTGCGGACTATCCAACGGGTTAATCTGCTCAACGATGGTTATAATGGTGTACCAGGCTTAAACGGTGCCGGGGTGACGATTGGCGTTGGAGATGGTGGTAAGCTCGGTGACCATATTGACTTTGATAATCGTGTGATCAACAAAGCAAATGGAACCTACAGTTCTTTTGGTTCGCATGGAGATCATGTTGCCGGGATCATAGGTGGTGCCGGACATATTAACCCAAGGAATCGTGGGATCGCTTCCGATGCAAACATTCTTACTCAAAAAACAAGTTTAATCACTTACTATGCAGAAGATTATTTCAATGAGCATGGTATGGTGCTGACTAATAATTCCTATGGTACTAGCTTTAATTGTGCGACTAACGGTTCTTACAATTATTCCAGTTTGACGCTGGATAAACAGCTAAGGGATCTACCGGATATCCTTCATGTCTTTGCAGCAGGTAATAGTGGTGGAAATACTTGCCCGGATTATGCACAAGGATACCATACAGTTTTACGCTATTACCAAGCCGCCAAAAATGTTTTAACGGTAGGAAATACCAATAAGGATAGGACTATCCGTAGCAATTCCAGTCGGGGACCTGTAGCAGATGGACGGGTAAAACCTGAATTGGTTGCTGTAGGTTCTGATGTTGTTTCCACTGGACGCGATTTCAATTACTTTGCTGCCTCTGGCACCAGTATGGCTTCACCAGCCGCCGCTGCGACCTTAGCCTTGATGTACGAACGGTACCGCCAATTAAATAACGGCGATAACCCTCGAGGAGAATTGATGAAA
>CBDUIU010000056.1:0-11515 GCA_965367335.1 uncultured Saprospiraceae bacterium | reverse complement strand
AGACCTCATGCTAAGCTACATTCGACAATTGTATGCCGCTTTCGGCGCCGATGAACAGGTTTTACCGGAGCCTCCTCCGCCTCCACGTGTGTCTACAGCAGTTACTCCTCCACCTCCACTTTCAGTTGAGGAGATTCATGTAGAAGCTACACCGCCACCTTCCAGCCCACCTGAACCTCAGGTGGAAGAAGAGATAACAGTTCCGGAAATAGAAATTGAACCTGAGCCCATCGCGGAGGTAGCTCCACCTTCACCTCCCGTCCCGGAGCCGGTCTTTGACCTTCCGGCGAAGCAAAAACCTTCAAAGAGCTCTGATGATGGTAAACCATCTGCAGCAATGAACACAGAGGAACACGAAACCTTATTTGAGCAAAAGGAGGCTCACGAGCTATCTGAGAAGCTAAGTCAGCAACCTATCAAGGATATCTTCAAGGCAATGAGTATCAATGAGCGGGTTTTTACCCTAAACGAATTATTCAATGGGGACAAAGGAGCCTTTGATCATGCCTTGAATAAGCTCAATAACTTTGGCCATTTTGAGGAAGCCAAACTGTATTTAACTTATGAAGTAGCAGGGAAATTTGATTGGTTAAATCCTAGCAAACAAAAGAAAGCAAAAAATTTTATTAAGTTAGTTCGAAGAAAATACAAATGAGAAACTTAGCTGTATTTACCTCTGGTGGTGATGCTCCAGGGATGAACGCCTGTATCCGCGCAGTTGTGCGTACCGGATTGTACTATGGACTTAAAGTTTTCGGTATTCGCAGAGGGTATGAAGGTATGATTGATGGCGACTTCGTCGAGATGGGCCGCCACTCCGTGAGTAATATACTGCAGCAGGGAGGGACGATCTTATTTTCAGCGCGTAGTGAACGCTTTCGTACGCAGGAAGGACGGCGTCAGGCTTATGAACAGTTAAAAAAAGCTAATATTGATGTGGTGGTAGCCATCGGTGGAGATGGTACCTTTACCGCTGCTAACGTCTTTATGTCAGAGTTTCCTGATGTGCGTTTTGTGGGCGTACCCGGTACCATTGATAATGACCTCTACGGAACAGATTTTACTATCGGGTTTGATACGGCGATCAATACAGCGATGACCGCTATTGATAACATTAAGGATACGGCTAATGCCCATAATCGACTCTTTTTTATTGAGGTCATGGGACGGGATGCTGGTTTTATTGCCTTACGTACAGCCATTGCTACGGGAGCGGAAGCCGTCCTGGTTCCCGAAACGGCAACGGATATTAATAACTTGATCGAAACCTTAGAGAAAAACCATTCTTCCGGCAAGACCTCTGGCATTGTGATCGTTGCAGAGGGAGACGATGCGGGCGGCGCCTTTGATATTGCCAACCAGGTCAAACAACGTTTTCACGAATATGATATTCGGGTCTCCATCTTAGGGCATGTACAAAGAGGGGGGCGCCCTACCTGTATGGAACGAGTACGTGCCAGCCAATTAGGGTTAGAAGCCGTAAAGGCATTGTTGGACGGAAAAAAAGGGGTGATGATCGGCCAACAGCATAATAACATTGTTTATGTCCCTTTTAGTGAAGCGATCAAACATCACGATGATTTAGACAAGAAGCTACTGGAGATGGTAGAGATACTAGGGTAATTAATTGACGGCCCATTAGGTACTAAGGTAAAATGTTTGAGGGATAGGAAAAGTACAAAGGATTTTATGGAAGAAGAAAAAAAACAATCAGACTTTTACAGAAGTTTGCAATTCCCGATCATTTTTTTGTTGATCATATGGATCATCCACCTGGTGCAGGTTATTGGAGGGATGGACTTTGGGTATTACGGTGTTTATCCTCGCCGTTTATTCGGTCTGAAAGGTATCCTCACGTCACCCTTAATTCATTCCGACTTTGGGCATTTGCTCTCCAATAGTGTTCCTTTATTAGCACTTGGAGGGATGGTGTTTTATTTTTACCGGAGGGTAGCGCTACGTAGTTTTTTTATGATTTATGTGCTGACGGGCTTGGCAGTCTGGATTCTGGCGGATACAGGTTTTCACATTGGAGCAAGCGGAGTGGTGTACGGCTTGGTGACTTTTGTGATGGGAAATGGTTTATTTCGCCGGAACGTAAAGTCTGTTGTACTTGGTCTGATCGTCTTATTCTTTTACAGTGGGATTTTTGTAGGTGTATTACCAAACCAGGAAGGCGTTTCCTGGGAGAGCCATTTGTATGGTGCCTTGATCGGCCTGTTTACTTCTTATTTTTATAAAGAGGAAATTGAGGCGGATGAAAAAGAGGATTTACCTTCCTGGGCGGATGAATCAGAGGAGTCCGACGAGTATTATTTTCCTCGGGATACTTTTGAAAAAACAAAAGCCCAGCGCGAACAAGAGGCCAGAGATCAGGATGCCTTTGGTTCAGGCTGGACTTCGTCAGATACTTTTTAATAAGCGTATTTCTTTTCTACCAATAAAGCTTTTACTAAGCCAAATCTTTTATATTTCGCACAAAACCATCTATTCCTGCATTCTTCATACGTGTCAAAAGACTACGGGCATCTGCTACCTTGCTAAAAGCGCCGACAGTGATCTTATAAACTGTTCGGCCATTCAGTTCATTAATACTAACGATAATGGGTTGGTCAAACATGCGTTGCATTTTTTCAGCATGGATCAACACGTTACCATATTCTGCAAAAGCACCAATCTGTACCCCATAGCCTTTGGGTTCTTGTTTACTCACATTAAAACGGAAGATCCCTTGTCCTGAGCTGATAGGTGCTTCTACTGGAGGAGCACTGGTGCCACTGCCATCTCTTAGCCGAATGGTTTCCGCGATGGCTTTGTCGGCATTGACACGGCCATAGCCATATTTATTTGAATGCCCACTGCTATCATAATCAGATGGACTACCTATTTTATCCGAGGTGCGTTGCAGAATATCTTTTACCTGCCGGGCAGTTAGATCCGGATTGACAGAAAGCATCAGTGCACAGATACCGGCTACCAATGGGCAAGCACTGGAGGTGCCCCCAAAATGTTTGTACGTATTTCCTCTTGACTTGCCATCACGCCAAAAACGGAATTCACCATTTTCCCAGGACACACCCTGATCCCACCATGCCCGCGCGGCAATGATGGGCCAGTCGCCATTAGAAGGAGCGCAAATAGATACTTCGCGACCACGATTACTATAAGAAGCGTGCTCATCTTTGCTGGTACAAGCTGCTACCGCAATCACATCAGGATGAGCGGAGTAGTAACTAACAAAATCAAGGTCATCATTCCCAACCGCATAAACGATAACACAGCCTTTGCCACCGCGCCCTTGTTTGGCCGCTTTAGCAATGGCCTCTTCTTTCATTGGGCTGAGGTTAAAAGCAGGGTCGGTTGTTCCCCAGCTACAACTGATCACGTCCGCACCATTCCGAATGCAATAATCAAACATGTCCTCTGTGGCTCTTAAACTAAAAGATGTGCCACTGACGGGCATGAACTTAGCATTGGGGGCGGAACCAACGATCCCTTTGCCATTAGAGGCTGCTATTGCGACACTGGCACAAGGAGTTCCGTGCGTGAACCTGGGATCACCGGCTTCCAAATTAGCAGAGTTATTCCAGAGGTCAAAAGGCTTATAAATTTTGTCTTTTAGGTCTGGGTGAGTTAAATCAAAGCCATTATCAATAACCGCGACGACAACTTTACTGGAGCCCATATTGCCGAGCCGTTTCCATGCATCAATGACCTTTGAGTCGGCTCCTTTTTTTACCCGCCAATTAGCATCAGCAATAAACCCAGCATTTTGCAGATGCCATTGATGGTCCAAAAGATCATCATCCGGCTGTACAAAGGCATATTCGTCAACCAGGGTATCTACATCCGGTTCGGCATGTTTCACTAAAGATGCGTTTTGCAGGCCTTCCGCTGCTTTTAGTGGGTTAGGGCTCTTGGCCGTTACCTTAACAACTATGTTAGTGGGGCTGCGACGCTCTACCAATTCCAGGTGGTATTCATCGATGGCCATTTGCTGCTCCTCTTCACTGACATTTTCGTGAAAATAAATAAAGATCTCACCAGTAGGAATAATTGGCTTATTACTGCCCTCTACATGATAAACATGAGATCCTACTGCTACCTCTTTTTTATTTCTCACTTCATCCAGCTTATTATCTAGAGAAGTTCCCTGTTCTCGTTCCAGTTTGACAACTTCAAAGCCGCCTAACTGAGGTAAAATTTGCTCTTTAACATATTTACTTTTAGCGAGCGATTTGTTCTTTTTACTTTTCAGACCTACAAGCGAACGACTTTTTCTAAGTTTAAAAGTTCCTTTTCCTAGTTTGACTTTCTGGCTCATAATGTTATTGGCTTATTAAGGGAAAATAAATAGTTTAGGTTTTAAAAAAATCATCACAATATAGTAAAAAACCACTATATGGTAGAAGAACCGTTTTCTCTTAAATTGAATCATTTTGGCAGGTCAAATCTACCTTTCCTTAGTTGGAAGAGAAACAAAAGTTAATCATATAGTTTAGTTTTATATGTATAAAAAAGTTAAAATGGTAATGTCAGAATAAAAAGACTTGCAAAGCTCATGATTATATTATAGATTTGCTGTATATCAAAAAGGGGTTTTTGATTTCCGAAAGGAAAATTCTGTTTTAGCCTTCAAGCGACTTTGTCTCTCTAAAAATTATTGGAAAGTATTTAAGTTAATAGCTTTTGCCGTAATCATAATGTTACGCAAAGGAGATTAGCCCTCATTTTCTATATCACTTAGGAGACAGTTCACTATGATTCACACTTTACAAAACAAATCCGTCGGTGGAGCAGACCGTTTGGTTGACAACGTGTACGCCATCATCGACTCCAGGATTCAATACCTGGAATACCAAAAAGAAACGCTGGTCAAAAATTGTCTGAATGGTAAAACCCATTCCGAACCTTCTAAGGATTCTTCTCCTTTAACTTCAAAAGGATTGGATAACTTGCTTTCAAGTTATGAACAAATGCAAGAGAAGATTTCCAGCATGAGCCATTCTGTTCGTTTATTACTATTTATCCGTTCACATTTAATTCGTCATAATGCTCAAATTGTATTAGGGCTATTGACTGATTGTGCCTATTTAGAATATTCTAAGGACCGCTTGTATCATATTTTGTGGTCTTCAAGAACAATTAACTAGGTAAAGCCCAACTATTATTAAACAATTTTCGGGCACGAAGATTTTGCTTTAAAAGGCAAGAACTGCTTTTATATCTGAGAGTTCCAAACATTCTTGATTACAAGTGATACCTCGGTAATGTCTTGGTGTGAGGTATATGCTGTTATCATATTTTGAGAACTGGGTTGTGAGAGATCGATCCCAAAACATATCTATTTAGTGAAACGAATATCTAAACAAAATGACCAGGTGGAGTCCCTTGATTCCATTGAGGAAAACGTGTTTCCTCAGGATGACCAAAATCGATTTATTTTGGTTGTCAATGATGCATTAGAATTGTTATATTCTAGTGCGAATGCAAAAAGACAATTGCGTTTGCCAAAGATTGGTGAAAAAATAAGCGCTAAAGACATTGTCCATGAAAGTGAGGATCCTATTGTATATAATGGTGTCCGAGCTGCTTTGAGTAACCAGCAAATACAATGTTATAAAGGATTGCAGATCGCTGCAGATCCGATGCCAATTGCGGCAAAATTAACTTTTGATACTTATCCCTCCAATGCTACCTTAAGTAAATTGTCCAACCGGGTAGTGGTAGAATGGTTTCCCCTGGAAGAAGAAATTGAAGTGGACTTGTCTAGCGTAAAAATGGTTTCTACTTCCGAAGAAAAAACTAACAAAAGATTATTGTCTATGGAAAAATATATAGCTCAACTTGAGGCAGAAATGACTGAGTTGGCCAGGGAAAATGCCAAGCTGCGGGTATTTGCAATGAGTGCTTCCCACGATTTGCGCAATCCCTTGATGACCTGGCAGTATTCAATGGAATTAATTGGACAATACAACACCAAGGAACGCAGAGCGGAGGCTCGTCGTGATGGGCGCCGGGCTGTTAAACGTTTTGAAACCTTGCTCAACCTTTTAGATGAACTGATTTATGACGAAAAAATCCGTCAAGGCAGGGCTAAGGAACAAGATATGGATGCGATTATTAAAACTGTCCTCTTTTTGCTAGAGTTGGATGTCAATCACTGTCAGGCTTGCGTTGATATTGATTTTAGCAAAAAGACCAAGTTTCATTTTCCTAAAGCGTTCATTGCCATTATTTTGCATAACTTACTTAGTAATGCCTGTAAATATCGAGATAAAGATCGACAGTTGAAAATTAAAGTGAGTACAGAAGAAATCGGAGACGAGGTACTACTAAAAATAAGTGATAATGGCATTGGGATGAGTAAAGAGGTGATACAAACCTATTTGTTTCAAGCTTTTGCTCGTCCTACCCAAAGCCAACAAGGTCGTGGACTTGGGCTACATATTGTTAAAAGTGTAGTGGAGCAATCTGGTGGTCAAATCGAAGTTAAAAGTGAAGAGGGGAAAGGGAGTACTTTTTATATTAAATTGAAACCTTATTTACCGCTACGGGGAAAAAAATCACCATTTTAATAAAATTAAAAATACGTTCCCTAAACGCTATGGTACATTACCTGCTTTTTTAGCACCATTACATAAAGATAGTTTTATATATTTAATTATATTGTTTTACTTTGCAGTAGTGTAGTTTTCTCATAGTATTGGAATTTCTCCTACGTCACTCCCTCCGGATGTAGGAGACTTTTTTTTTTGGCATGTTTTTTACAAAATTACCCACCTAGAGGAAATTCCGACATACATCTAGAATAAGCGCTGGTTCCCCTCTCATTCAAACCTTATTCTTCCATACAAATTTTTCTTTCCTCAAATTAACATACGTTTCAGCTTTCAGCTGATATCCTGCTTACTCATCCTATCTATCTTATCCCGATGGGCAATTACACATTTGGGAAATGCTATTGTATTCCCCCACCAAGATAGTTTGTACTCCTAGTTAATTAGTCAAACCAAAAATCGCAAACAGTTTATGAGAAAATTGATTCAACAACCCTTGATATTTTGTCTGATACTAATGCTTAGTTTGCAGGCATGTAAGAATTACCAGGATTTTCCGGAAATCGATGAGGTAGATTATCGGGCCGACCTGGCTGCTCCGGTCTTTCATGGCACAATTAATATTGAAGATTTAATCGAAGATACTGCTGAAGACCTGGACGAGCTGTCTATTCAGGCAGATGGTTCTATTCTTTTTTCCTATGAAGCAGATGCAATGGAACAGGATGTATCCGAGTTCCTGGAGCCCTTACCTGACTTTCCGGTTGCAACGAACCAACCATCTATTACGATTCCATTTAATTTTACTCAGGGCTATCAGGTCAGTAGTATGATACTTAAGTCAGGGACAATCGCTTTAACTGCTCGTAATGGTGAAACTCCGGAGGATGTTAATCTGACCATCCGTTTTCCTGATCTGAAGCTTAACGGCCAAATGTTTTCTGTTAATACAACATTGGATTATAATGGAAGTATGCCCGTTGAAGCAACGATTCCAGCGATAGACCTTAGCGGTTATGTTTTGGGTCTTACAAACGATTCTTTGACTATTGAATATCAAGCGACTAATACACAGGGTGACCCTGTGGATATTTCCTTAGTTAGCGGAGAGGCCAAATCATGGGTGCCTAGCCAGATCAATGGTGTCTGGGAACGGGAAGCGGTCGAAGTGAACCAGGATACTATCGAAATTGACTTATTTAATGAAGACTATATAGCTGGGAACATTACTTTTACCGACCCCCGGTTTACCTTAGTCGTGGATAACTCTTTTGGGGTCGCCACTCGTATTATGGTCCGGTCAATGGACGTAGTAACTGTAGATAACCAGGTGCTTTCGCTTGAAGGTTCTGTAATGAACAATGGGTTTAATATCAATTATCCAGGTATTAACGAAGTGGGTACTTCCAAGCAGACTATTTTCAGCTTTGATAAAGACAATTCCAATATTGCGGCCATCCTAAATTCCCGGCCGGTAAAGATGATCTTCGTAATCGATGCCATCGTTAATCCGGATAATTCATCTGCTGTTAGTTTTTTACATGAAGACAGTAAAATTAACATAGGTGTTAAGGCGGAATTGTCAGCTGGTGGAATGGCTAGTGGGTTTAAAGTTGAAGAAGAATTTACAGTAGATGTAAAGGAAGAAGATGTGGAGCGAATTGATTATGTAGAACTAAAGCTCATCTCACGCAATGGTATCCCTTTAAACGCCAGTACTCAATTTTACTTCTTAAATATGGCCGGAGAAAAAGTCGACTCCTTATTTGCAGAAGGGGCTAAAACAATCCTGGCAGCGGCCCAGGCCAATGCTAGTGGTAATGCCGCAGATGCACCTGAGCAAATTACGCGTGTGACCTTAACAAGAGATCAAATTGATCACTTACTCAGTGTGCCGGAGATGATAAGTTCTACCAGTTTATCCACTACAAATAACGGAAGTACACCTATCAGTATAAATGTGAATCAGGAATTAGAAATGAAGATGGGCATACGAGTGAAGTTGAAGTAAGGAAAGGTGTGCTAGTTTTAAATTTTATTCTTAAGCAATCAAAGAAACAATTATGTTAGTAAGATTTATTCATATAGCTTTTGTGCTGCTATTCGTTACCGCAGTTCAAGCCCAGGAATTTGGTTTGCATTTTATGCCGGAAATCTGGCAGGCCAATCAAACCAATCCGGCTTTTGTTCCTTCTAATACCTTTATCTTGGCTTTCCCAGGTATTGCTGTCGGAGGTTTTCATACAGGCTTTTCGTATGGTGATGTCATCCGGGAAGAGAACGGTGAAAATATTTTGGACCTCGACCCCGTAATTGGAGGCTTAAAGCGAAACAACTACCTGGGTAATTCTGCCCAGTTAGAAACCTTTACCGTTATGTTCGGAACTAATGGCTGGCGTGTGACCTTAGGTCATAGTGTTAAACATAATAGTACAATTGCCTATAATAAATCCATGCTGGAACTAGGTTGGAATGGCAATGGTGCCTACCTCGGCGAAACCGTGGAAATTGGCCCTGGAATGGAAACGACAACGTATAGCGAATCAAAAATTGGATTTTCGATGTACCAGGGCAAATGGTCCTTTGGTGGTCGAGTTAAGCTAATATCCGGTTTATTTAATACCTCAACGGAAAGTGATCTTATCAGTGTTTATACAGATGAAGAATACTACAAAGTTCGCTTGAAGACGGACTATGTTTTCAACATGTCGGGCGCTGCTGATTTTGGCAATATTGATGATTTCAATTTTGATAATTTTGAGCTAACCAGTTCTAATTTATTTGGCCCTAACTTCGGGGTGGGATTGGACCTGGGTGCGATTTACGCTTACTCTGATCAACTTACTTTTTCTTTTAGTCTACTTGATTTAGGAAGTATCAAATGGAAGGAAAATACTTATAATTACACCAGCCAGGGAGAATACGAATACGAAGGGTTGGATTTCAGTGAAGTCATCCGTGATGACGAATATGAATTTGATGATGTGACAGATACTTTAGAAGCGATTTTTGATTTTCAGGAGACGCGTAATAGTTATTCTACGGCCCTTCCGACAAAAATGTACCTGGGGGTTAATTATGAATTGAATAAGTGGTTCTCATTTGGAGGGATTGTTTACGCAGAACGCCGGCTGGGAAAAATCGTACCAGGGGGAGCTTTGAGTGCTCGTACTCACTTAAGTAATATTTTTCACACCGGTTTAACCTATTCTTACTTTCACGGGATGCATAATTTGGGAGCTAATGCGACCTTACAATTTGGGCCTATGCAGATTTTTACCGTAGCAGATAACCTACCGGGAATTATCAATCCGGTAGATGCACGATTTGCCAATGTGCGGGTTGGTTTGAATTGGGTTTTTGGTTATGGAAAAGCAAAAGCAAAAGCCAGGAAGTGTGAGTCGAGGTGGATGCCGCATACGGATAAGATGTAATTTTGCATAATAAGCGTATGTAACCTAAAAATGCCTTCGTGATTAGTCGCGAAGGCATTTTTACATTACCCAAAAACAACTATTGCTGTCTGTAGGAGATGGCCCAAAGCCCTAAAAAGGTTAATAATCCATTAACCAGGATAATCAGATAACCGAGGGCAAAACCGACAAAAAGATCGTTGACATCAAGTAGGTAAGAAAGGAAGGGAGCAGCAATACACACCGGAAGAACAAGGTTATTTCTGATTTGTAAATTTGTAAGCATCCCAAATGAAAATAAACCTAAAAGCGGACCATAAGTGTAACCGGCAAACTTAAAGATTTTGTCAACAACGGTTGGATTATTCAGCGTGTTAAAAATAATAATCGTTATAAACAAGAGAATGGAAAACCCTATGTGTACTTTAATTCTGGTTTTCTTTTTCTCGGATTCTTCAGCATCACTTTTTTCAAAGCCTAAAAAGTCAACACAAAAAGAAGTCGTTAATGACGTTAAAGCTGAATCTGCACTGGAGTAAGCTGCTGCTATCAAACCAAGGATAAATACCACCCCGGCAACAGCCGGTAAATGGCCAAGCGCAATCATTGGGTATAGTTGATCTGTTTTTAGCGGAATATCTAAGCCGAGTTGGTTGGCATAAATGTATAATAGTGCCCCCAATGTGAGGAATAACAAATTAGCAAAAACGAGGATAATACTAAAAGTTGCGATATTGATCTGTGATTCACGACGGGTGCGGATACTTAGATTCTTTTGCATCATATCCTGATCGAGTCCGGTCATGACAATAGCAATGAGGGCACCACTGACAAAGAGTTTGAAAAAATTCTTAGGATCTTCCCATCCTCCTCGGAAAAAGAATATTTTTGAAAAATCGCTTTGCTGTACCAGTGCTGTCAATTCACCCAACCCCCGATCAAGTTCTTGTCCGATAAAATATATGGTAAAAAAAACAGCGAGCAACATGCAGGTTGTTTGCAAAGCATCTGTCCAAACAATGGTCTTAATACCGCCTCGAAAGGTATAGACCCAGATCAGTAGGATGGTTGCTCCTACGGTAAACTCGAAGGGAATGCCGAAGGCGTCTGTGACAAACAGTTGAAAGACCATTGCCACCAAATATAAGCGTATAGAGGCGCCGATAATACGTGAAAGGATAAAATAGGCAGCTCCGGTTTTATAAGCATTGGTACCAAAACGCTGCTCCAGGTAAGTATAAATAGAGGTCAGTTGTAGCCGATAATACAAGGGGATAAGGATCAGCGCAATCACCGCATAGCCTAATAAATAGCCAAAGACCATCTGTAGATACGCAAAGTTTGTTGGAACGTTTGGGTTGGAAGACCCTACCAGGCCTGGTACGGAAATAAACGTCACCCCGGATAAGGAAGCTCCGATCATTCCAAAGGCCACTAAATACCAGGGCGCTTGGCGACCAGCCAGGAAGAAGTTTTCGTTGTCGCTATCATGACGGCTTGTCCACCAGGATACGCCAATCAGAAATAGAAAATAGATTATAA
>CBDUIU010000055.1:0-11564 GCA_965367335.1 uncultured Saprospiraceae bacterium | reverse complement strand
TTCATACCGGGTCCATTCTGAAATCACCGTTTCCGTATTATCGGTAAAGCGAAAGTTAGTTTCGGAAGGTTGGTCTTCTACTTCATAAGCGAGATTACCGGAGAGGGTCAGGATATTTCGTTTATTGATATGATAGTCCGTTCCCAGGATGAAGTTGTAGAATGTCTCATTTCTAAATTCTTCTCCGGTAGAGTATAATGTAGTATTACTGATCAAATCCTGGTTGATATTCTCATTGTCTCTAGGTGATTCCCGGTACCCGACACCTAACTGACTGAAAAGGTTAAATTTTTCCGTTCTACGGTTTAAGCTCAATCCAAAACTATGGTTATGGGGAATACCCGTGTTTAAGGTCACTGATCCATTTATACCTTTTCTTTCTTCTTTTTTAATGACAATATTGATAATGCCCGAGGTTCCTTCCGCATCATACTTGGCAGAGGGGTTGGTAATAACCTCGATCTTATCGATCATATCTGCGGTGATCGTCCCCAGCGCATTACCTTGTTCACTTGCTAAAACGGAAGGTTTTCCGTTGATCAGGATCTGCACACCTCCGCTGCCCCGCAAACTGATCTCCCCTTCGATATTGACATTGACCGAAGGGACATTATTTAATACCTCTAAGGCCGAAGCACCAGTACTGCTGAGGTCCTTACCTACATTAAATACCCGTTTATCTAACTTAAATTCGGTTGTAGATTTTTCCCCTTGAACGACTACTTCATCGAGTATCACTCCGTTTTGCTTTAGTAATATCTCACCCAGGTCAACCTTGCCATCGACAATTGAGAAATCAGTGATGCTGTTAGTGGTAAAGCCGATGAAATTAACCTCTACGTAAAAATCTGTGGTATTAACCTGAATATTGAATTTCCCGTCGATATCGGTGGTGGCACCGGTTAGGGTTTGTTGGGTTGCCTTATCAGCAACCATCACGGTTGCGAATTCAACGGGTTGCTGGCTCTGCTCTTCTAAGACGGTACCGCTGATAGTGATTTTCTGGTCCTGAGCAATTGCAGCATTGACAAAGCTAAAAAAGATAGTACAGATAAATAATGTGAATCGAATAAAGTTGGGTGTCATAATTAAACAATTTTTGTAATACAAAATAACAGGGGTTTTATTAGAATAAAAAATAGTTTCTTTGAACGGTAGAACTTACCCGGTGAACGACATATCACTGAATAAAAACCACAACAACTGTTGTTAGCCGGGTTAATTTGGTAGTTAACCGGATCACTTTTTAAATAATTGGCGGTAATAATTAACTTTGAAATATGGGAAAAAGATTATCAACCGGGGCAGTTTTTTATAAAGAAGTCGCCTTTCAAGTCGTTCTGCATGCTTTGGTCTTTATATTTTTTGCTTTTGATAGAAGTGAACAACAAATAGAAAGCCATAAGTTTGTTTTTTTTCTTCAATACGCAGCGGCTGCATTTTTCATTAATTATGTACTTCTACCTCGATTTTACTATCAGAAAAAGCACTGGCAATTTTTTGTTTTTGTTGCGCTGACGCTGGCAATGGTTATGATCAGTGAGGAAATGGTCCTGGAGCAGATCTATTACCCGGGTGACCGGGCAGATTCTTTTCCGGGCGTATTCTTTACGCTCACTCAGGTGTTACCGCCCATCACGATATTATCGGGGTTCAAATTTGCCTGGGATGCCTTGATAAAACAACGGGAGGTGGAGGAGTTACAGTCAGCAGTTAAGGAGAGTGAATTACAATTTTTAAAAACGCAGATCAACCCGCATTTTCTATTCAATAACCTCAATAATTTGTATGCTTATGCAATTGAGCATTCTCCCAAGACACCAGAAATTATTCTGGAATTGTCCGGTGTGCTACGCTATATGCTGTATGAATGTAAAGAAGAGTATGTGCCTCTCACCAAAGAGATCGCTCAAATGAAGAATTTTATCAACCTCAGTGAAATGCAAATCGAAGAGCGGGGGCAAGTAAGTTTTTCTTCCCAGGGAGTTTGCGAGGCCTACCAAATTGCACCTTTGATTTTGATCGTCTTTATTGAAAATGCGTTTAAACATAGTACGGCGAGCCAATCGGAAAACATCACCATTGATGTAAATCTGCGAATTACTGATTCGGGTATCCTGGAATTTGTTTGTAAAAATTCTTATCAAACTCAATCCAATACGGAAAGTCTTTCACAAGGGATTGGTTTAGAAAATGTGAAAAAACGCTTGCAATTATTGTATCCGAATGCGCATGAATTAAAGATTAAAAAAGGAGATGAGTTTTACGAAGTGTACTTAAAAATGAATTTACATAAAATTTGATAGTTGCTTAAGTAGTATCCAAAGTAAAAGAAATTGTATTCGCTTCGAGAAAATCGATGAAAGAAATATCATCGGTATCATTAAGATAGTAACTAATCATTAAATTGTTAGGGATGAATTGCATCATCATCGAAGATCAACCACCGGCCCAACGAATTTTAAAAAAATACATCGAAGACATAGGCTCATTGGAGTTAATGGCTACTTTTTCAGATGCTATCCAGGCTATGGGCTTTTTAAAAACTGAAGCGATAGATCTAATTTTCCTCGATATCCATTTGCCAAAAATTTCCGGCATTGATTTTTTAAAAAGCCTCCCTCATCCACCCCAGGTCATTTTAACCACCGCATTTCCTGACTATGCCCTGGAAAGCTATGAGCTCAATGTGGTAGATTACCTGCTCAAGCCATTCTCCTTTCAGCGTTTTGTAAAAGCAGTATCCAAAGTCTCGGTGAATAATCCGACTCCTGCCGCTGCTGCTCATGAAACCATGCGGCAGGAAATTTTTATCAAGTCCGGTTATGAGCACATCAAGATCCGGATTGAAGATATTCTGTACATCACGTCAGATGCGGATTATACGGAAATTCACTTGCCCCAGAAAATGTATCTTTCCTCAGAGCCATTGCGCAATTGGCTGGAACAGCTGGATGAACACCAGTTTGTGAGGGTCCATAAATCTTTTATTATCAATGCCAGCAAAATTGAAAAAGTGAGTGGGAATCTGGTATTCTTGGTAGGCCAAATCAAAATACCTTTGGGCAGAGCTTATAAAGAGTCTTTTGCTGAGCGGTTTCTGAGCTGAATGCTGAGCAGGAGTTTTTTATAATTTTACCTAAATGATTGTATGGGCTGAATAGATTTATTAAGTATACAAACAACTTATCATGAAAAAAATCAACAAAACAGACATTAACCAGGAAGTATTTGACCTCTATGATGATTATGCCCATAATCGTATTGATCGAAGACATTTTTTCGAAAAATTATCGACCTATGCTGTCGGTGGGCTAAGCGTACCAGCCTTGCTTGGTTTCATTATGCCTGATTATGAGGAAAAGATCCAGGTTAAATCGGATGACGAGCGCTTGAAATCCGAAGTGATAGAGTATACTTCTCCTAAAGGTGGTGGAACGATGAAAGGCTTGTTGTCAAGGCCGGTAAGCACACAGGAAAAGCTCTCAGGAATTATTGTTGTACATGAAAATCGTGGATTAAATCCGCATATCGAAGATGTTGCCCGACGAGCTGCCTTAGCGGGATTTATTTCCCTGGCACCTGATGCCTTAACGCCACTTGGTGGATATCCTGGCAATGATGATGATGGCAGAGAACTGCAACGTCAACGAGACAAAGAAGAAATGTTACAAGACTTTATTGCTGCCTTCGAGTATCTGAAAGCACATCCTGAATGTAATGGTAAAATAGGCGTCGTAGGCTTTTGTTTTGGTGGGTGGGTTTCAAATATGATGGCTGTACGTGTTTCAGATTTAAAGGCTGCAGTTCCTTTTTATGGTAGTCAACCTACGGCGGAGGAAGTTCCGAATATCAAAGCCCCGCTCTTATTACATTTTGCTGCATTTGATAAAAGAGTAAATGCAGGCTGGCCTGACTATGCCAGTGCTTTACAAGATAACAATAAAGCTTACTCTGCACATTTATATCCCGATGTCAACCATGGTTTTCATAATGATACTACTGGTCGATATGATTGGGATGCAGCACAATTGGCTTGGCAGAGAACCATTGATTTTTTCAAAGAAAACTTAAAGTAAAAGATTGTGATCAGGGCGACCTGGAAATCATAGTATATATCTCCTCTGTGGCAATTCGTACAACCTGAAGGCATGCCTCCTTATTTTCAAGTTCACTAAATGCATGAGCGCCCTCCCGTATACATCAGTCGAAACGACTGTTAGGTGCAATGATCTTCCCTGATTAGTAAAAAATAAAAGTAACTATCTTTTACAGTATATCAACGTGTAATCACGAAGAAAGCTTTAAACACTTTTTCAGCAGAACCGTAATATTTAAGTATATTTAAGGTTTGTTTAGGGTCAACATTTCCAACAAAATTTACACGTAAATGCTCAAAGAACAGATTCAACAACTTTCTAAGAAACACCACAAAGATACTATCGCTTTCCGGCGTCATTTACACGCCAATCCAGAACTGTCTTTTCAGGAAGAAAAAACGGCTGCTTATGTGGCCAAGCAATTAAAGGCCTGGGGAATTCCCTATAAAACCGGAATCGGTGGTCACGGGGTTGTCGGTATCATCAAAGGCAAGAACCCCAGCCATAAGACCATTGCGCTGCGAGGGGATATGGATGCTTTACCCATTCAAGAGGCCAACAAAGTACCTTATAAATCAAAAAACGAAGGTGTGATGCATGCATGTGGACATGATGTGCATACTTCTTCTCTTTTGGCTGCAGCCCGGATCCTCAATGAGTTGAAAGCTGAGTTTTCCGGAACGATAAAGCTATTTTTTCAGCCAGCCGAAGAACGGTTTCCCGGTGGTGCTTCTTTAATGATCGAAGAGGGGGTATTGAAAAAACCGGCCCCAAAAAGTATCTATGGCCAACATGTACACCCTCCGCTGGAGGTAGGCAAAGTTGGATTTTGCCCCGGACAATATATGGCCTCTGCCGACGAAATGTATATGACCGTCAAAGGTAGGGGAGGCCACGGTGCGCTACCGCACGAATGTATTGATCCCCTGATCATTACCAGTCATATTGTACTAGCCTTACAACAGATTGTCAGTCGGAATAGTGATCCGACCACACCTAATGTGTTGACTTTTGGTAAAATTTGGTCGGATGGCGGATCTACGAATGTAATCCCCAATAAGATCAAACTAGAGGGAACTTTTCGGACCATGGACGAGAAATGGAGAAAAAAAGCGCATAAGCTGATGAAAAGAATGGCAAAAAAAATAGCGGCTGGTATGGGAGGTGCCTGTAAACTGGAGATTAAATATGGTTATCCCAGCCTGTTCAATGATCATCAATTGACGATTCGTTCCCGGCAATGGGCCGTGGAGTACCTTGGGGAAGACAATGTCGTGGACCTACCTATCCGGATGACAGCTGAAGACTTCTCCTATTTTTCTCAGAAAATGCCCGCCTGCTTTTATCGCTTAGGAACAGGAAACCCAGCCAAAGGAATTATCTCACCGGTGCATACTAATACTTTTGATATTGATGAGGAAGCCTTGCTGGTTGGAGGTGGATTAATGGCCTATTTAGCTGTAAGAGAATTGGAATAAAGAAGAAAAACTAATTTATAGAGGAATAATACAGCGTGCGGATACGGATGGGTGTTTTTTTTTGGCCTACCATATAATACCAATTAAAACACGAGTAACGTTTAGAAAACAGGACAAATAAAAATATGCTGCCTTTTCACCTCCCAGAGCAGATCATTTTAACGCGTACGGAATAAATTATATTTTTTTAAATTTGTTTTGGGGCGATGTAACTTCTTTCGCGAAGATGGCGTTAATATAAACCACACATACGAGAGTAAAACTTAATTTTCAACCTTGGGGGCGAGTGCCGTATTTTAATAGCATTTTCTCTAACAACTCCTAATCTTTTTATGGCCAAAATTCTGATTGTCGACGACGAAGCAAGCATCCGCAAAACGCTGCGGGAAATTTTGGAATTCGAAAAATACCAGGTAGACGAAGCCACCGATGGGCTCGACTGTTTGGTGAAATTAAAACAAACAGAGTATGATGTCGTAATCATGGACATCAAAATGCCTAAAATGGATGGCATGGAAGCACTGGAACGAGTGCAACTGCTAGTACCGGATACGCCGGTGATCATGATTTCAGGCCATGCTAATATTGATACTGCTGTAGATGCAGTGAAAAAGGGAGCTTTTGACTTTATCTCTAAACCACCGGATTTAAACCGGATGTTGATCACAGTTCGGAATGCAATGGATAAGTCTTCCTTGATTACCGAAACTAAAGTGCTAAAGCGTAAAGTCTCAAAGAAAAGAGTTCAGGAGATGATCGGGGATTCTCCGGCATTGAGTGATATTAAAGAAACAATTGAAAGAGTTGCTCCGACGGAAGCACGAGTGCTGGTCACCGGCCCTAATGGTACTGGTAAAGAACTCGTAGCTCGCTGGATACACGAGAAAAGCCCTAGAAATGGCAATAATATCGTTGAAGTGAATTGTGCAGCCATTCCTTCAGAACTTATTGAAAGTGAGTTGTTTGGGCACGAAAAGGGCTCCTTTACTTCTGCGCATAAGCAGCGTATCGGTAAATTTGAGCAGGCCAATGGTGGAACCATCTTTTTGGATGAGATCGGCGACATGAGCCTCAGCGCCCAGGCTAAAGTATTACGGGCTTTGCAAGAGAGTAAAATTGTTAGGGTGGGGGGCGAAAAAGAGATTAAAGTGGATGTACGGGTGATTGCCGCAACGAATAAAGACTTGCGAGCAGAAATTGCTGCCGGTCGTTTCCGCGAGGATTTGTATCACCGTTTGGCTGTTATTATTGTCCAGGTGCCACCCTTGAATAATCGCAGGGAAGACATTCCCGAGTTAGTCGCTCATTTTAATAAGTCGGTTTGTGATGAGTATGGGATAGGCGCAAAAAATTTCACGACCCAAGCACTTAAAACGATGCAGAACCTGAATTGGACAGGAAATATTCGGGAGTTGCGGAATGTGGTGGAACGGTTGGTGATTATGAGTGAAGAAAAAGTAACGGAGCAGGATGTTTTACGCTACGTTGTTCCTTCCAGCGCTAGAAAAATCACGGAAATGGAGAAACTTTTTGATCGCTTCGACAATATCGACCAACTTAAAAAGCACATTGAAGCGGAATATAAAAAGTACAAAAACAAAGAGGAATTATTAAAAACAGAATAAGTTTCATTCTGGTGATAAGTGAAGCGTGATGGCATTGATTTTCGCGCCTTCACCTATCACAATGAATTCAGTATTAACTGATTTGAATGAACCGCCTGTCAACTTTTTTGACGGGCTTTTTGTTTCTATAGGCTACTCCGATCGTAATAATCGAAATCGCCGGGTAAAATTTCAAATAAATGCTATTTTCAGCCCCTAAACCCATTATTTAAAGAAGGAAAAAAATAGGGAGTAGCTAAATAACAGATCCAAAGACCTCAGGAAAGTGGAAGAGCGATCAGGCAGCTGACAGCCAAGTGAGGTAGAATGTGATCTTTCATATTCCCTAAAAAAACTATATTTACAAAAAAGTAAAAAATTTTACTACTATGTCAAAAGATAATAACGAACAAAAGTCAACGGAGCAATCACATAGAATGAAACAGTGGACTAAACTGAAAGGAGAAAATGCCTGGACCATGTTTAAAGTGATCTCTGAATTTGTAGATGGCTTTGAAGTAATGAATCAAATGGGACCTTGTATTTCTATTTTTGGTTCTGCCCGGACCAAACCGGATGAGAAATATTATAAGATGGCGGTGCAGGTTGCACAACGACTGACGGAAGAAGGATATGGTATCATTACTGGTGGAGGACCTGGTATTATGGAAGCCGGTAATAAAGGGGCTTGGATGAACAATGGGGCATCCGTTGGTTTAAACATCGATTTACCTTTTGAACAAAGCCATAATCCATACATTAATCCGGAGCATAACCTAAATCATCGGTATTTCTTCGTGCGTAAAGTGATGTTTGTCAAATATGCACAAGCTTTCGTGGTGATGCCAGGTGGATTTGGAACTTTGGATGAGCTGTTTGAAGTACTTACCTTAATTCAGACCAAGAAGATTACCTCGGTACCGATTATCCTGATGGGATCAGAATTTTGGGGTGGACTTAGAAACTGGATTATCCAAACCATGCGGGACGAGTTTAGAACAATTAGCGTTGGTGATGAAAACCTCATGCCCATCATTGATGACCCGGAAGAGGCCGTGCGAATCATCAACGAATATTATAAAAACGATGAGGACCATAGCCTGGAACCCAATTATAATTTATAACAAATTCATTAAGCGGTTACAGTACGACCTTAGATAGTGGGGTGTTTATTGCAGTTGACTATTATTTGCTTTTTGCCGGATCACTTCATTTATGATTATTCCTTTTGAAGTAGCACTAAGGGGGATATGACATTTAAAGCTAGTACCAGCACCTTCCATACTACTTACCGTTATGTCTCCATCAAGGTTGCGGATAACTTTTCGGCATATGGCTAAACCCATTCCGGAGCCATTATAGTCAGCGCGGCGGTTTAGTCGCTTAAACATTTTAAAGATTTTTTCATGGAATTCCGGTGCGATGCCAATTCCATTATCTTTAAAACTTAATACATGTTCTTTTTTGTTTCTGGAATAGAGTAGATGGATTGTCGGGGTTTTTGAGGTATTGTATTTTAAGCCGTTCTCGATTAAATTTTTAACGACCAGTGATACTTGTTGGGGGAGATAAATTTCCTGGATGCTTCCATCTTCTAAATTAGATTTAAAATGAATTTTTGCATTTTTCTCCCGTAATAAAACCTGCAAATCAACTTTAGTTTTTTTCAACATACTTGCCAAATTCACCAACTTGGGTTTTTCTGATTGATGGTTTATTTTACTAAAGCTGAGTATGTCTTTGATGAGCGCATTCATCTGCTCGGTGCTTCTTATGATAAAGCCCAGGTATTCTTCTAATTGATCATAATCTCCTCTGCCCAGGTACCTTTGCATTAAGTTAGCAAAACTTGTAATATTACGCAGAGGCTCTTTTAAATCGTGAGAGGCGATGTAAGCAAAGCTTTCTAATTCTGAATTAGCTCGGCTAAGTTGCTGGTTAGCTTTTTGTAAGTGAATTGTTCTTTGGTTGACTTTGTGTTTTAAGATTTCATTGTACTGGTACCTTTGTTTGTTTTTTCGATGTAAAATAAAAACGATAGAAAAAAGCAATATCAGGCAAAAGGCAATTCCTATAGTAATGTAACTTTGTTGTTTTATGATCAAGGCATCTTTCTTTATCTGGTTTTTTAGGTAGTTGTTTTCGGTCGCTTTTTGTTCCGCATGATAGCGCATGTCTATTTCAGTTGCGATAATGCCTTTTTCTTCCATTAGAAAACTATCCCTGGCCTTTTCATATTTAATGAGGTGGGTAAAAGCTTTTTTATCTTCTCCAGTAGCATGATAGCTATCTGCCAGACACTTGTACACCTCTGATCTTTCTCGAATCGAACTGATACCTTTAGATAACTCTAATGCTTCCAGGGCCATTAGTAGGGAGGCATCGTACACTTTTTCATATTGATAGATCTGCGCTAAGTTCAGAGCAGTGAAGGATTGTTCGCGTCGATACCCTAATGCTTTTGACATATTATAGGCTTCCTGGGCTTCTGTTAACGCTAAGGCATAATTACCCTTTTTTCGGTAAATTAATCCCAGGTTAGCTTTCGTCAGTAACACACCATATTTATCCTCAATGGAATCGGATAGGAATAGGGCTTTTTTCGTAAACCTTAGTGCCCCATCAAAGTTTTTTTGTTCAATTTGCACATCACCAATATTATAGAAAGCGATGGCGGTTCCCAACATGTCTCCTAACTGGCTATTCAACCTTTGAGATTTGTACAAATAGTTTATTGCTTTATCATACCGCTTAAGGTCCGCGAAAACAAGAGCAATGTTATTGTAGGCAATTGCTATTCCTTTCGTGTAGTTGAGTTTTTCATAAATTTCTAAGGCAATGTAAAAATGGTTGATCGCTTTGTTATAAGCAGCAGACTGCCAATAGGCAGAGCCGATCGTAGAAATAATTTCTGCTTTACGTAACTGGTTATCTGATTTTTTACAATGAGCTAGTGCTTTCTCATAATAAAAAAAGGCCTGGGCCGTATCGTTGACTTGTACAAAACATTCTCCCATGCTTTTATAAACCGCAATGGCTAAACTATCTTGAGAAAGTTCTGCCTCCTCAAAATGTTTAAAAGCCAGGAAGGAATAATACTTAAAACTATCTTGATCTTGATTTAGATATTGATTGGCTAATTCTAAGGACAAGAAGACCTTTCGCTCCGGTTGATGGGTGAGTTGATATTGTCTTACCAAACTGTCAATGCTGTTTGTGGCATTGAGCAACGTACAACAAAGGGTAAATAGCAGCACTAGTACATTTTTCATCAAATGTTATTTAGTTGTGGCTACAGGTAGCCAGATAACAATTAAGTACATTATGTGTGCTGGGAAAAAATTACTAGGGCTTATACAAGTTCAAATTAAGTACCAAATTTTAAAAGGGATCCGCTATTAACTGACAAAGATGGTATGGCAGAACGGATCCACCTGAGAATAACCGTGCTAAATCGGAATAAAATGGCTGCTTTTTCAATCCAATAATTGCCAATAAATTCCAATCTTCAACACACTGTTTGGATAAGGGTAAGTTGCTGTTTGATAATAGAATTCATCATCGTCCAGCCAGAGGTCAGCCAGGTTTTCCATTTTGATATAAGCGCGCAGATGCTTGATCTTTAGGTTGAAAAAGGCATCTAGAAGCGGGTAGGGTTTAACCTCAAAATCATTTTGCTGATGGAATTGTCCGGTAAGCGGTTGATAGGTATTAGAGAAAAAGGCGGTATTGGTACGGAAATCCAGGCCAATATGCGCCTGCATAGATTTCTTAAAGATATAGCCATTAAAGAAAAGGCTGTGTTTAGTCAACAAGGAAGGCATCCGTAGCCGGTCATCCGAGATACCTTGCACGATCAGCGTTCCTTCGTATTCCATCCACCCTAATCGCAACGGCTGGGTAATAATCAATTGACCGACGCTGATTGCCGCGCTCGTCTGCTGTGGAATACCGGAAGTATCATAATAGATAAAGTTATTGAGCAGATGATACTGGCCACTCAGCTGAGTTTTTAACTTGGGAACCTGGTAGCTTATCGCAAGACTGGTCTCGATGGGTTTGTCAAAATTTTTATTCCAGGTTTGTTCCTTTGAGACATAGAAAGCCTGCTGAATAAGATCCGGCGTATACCGGTGGTTGAGCAACTCAGCTTTAATTTGTCCTGCTTTCGGAAAGTCCAGGGTCAATTGCCCTTGTACCCGGTAGTCAGCCGCATTCCCCAGGATACCAAAATGTCCGTCAATGTTCAGTTGCATCCAATCTTTGGGCGAGATCAACCAGTTTCCAGTTAAAAAGAGGGTCTGAAAATTGGAGTCCCTTGGCTCCTGATATAAATTGTAGTACCGATGAACGATACCCACCTCTAACCAATCCCGGTTCAC
>CBDUIU010000054.1:0-11596 GCA_965367335.1 uncultured Saprospiraceae bacterium | reverse complement strand
TCTCCTTTTGAAAATGGTTGCGTTCAATCGGTTGTAGCTCATATCCACGAGTGGCTTAACAATGTGAATGATAGAGAGTTCTAAGTCTTCGTGAAAAGGAGAAAAAACAAGAAGTGGGTAATCTGTGACAAAGAAAACTTTCATCCTAATAGTATTTGCTGTAACTTTGTGGCCTGGTAAGTAGTAAAGATATTAACTTTCTTAACATCCAATTACTAGTAAGTTCTCGTATTTGGATAATAGCATGTTAGCGGTTGCTTTTTTTAGATTGATAATATGCTCTATGACTAACGGACTATAAACACCTATCGGCTATGTATGATGCTATACTCAGCTTTATAACAGCGTTTGCCCTTACCTTTTTCGCTATTCCTTCTATCATTCATGTTGCTAAGAAGAAAAACCTCTGTGATGAACCAGGCGAGCGCCGTTCTCACACTGAGAGCACGCCTTCATTAGGCGGAATTGGCATATTTGCAGGAATGATTTTCTCCATAATCATGTGGACACCATTTAATCATTTCGCAGATCTTCAATACATTCTTTGTGCATTTATCATCATCTTTTTAATAGGTGCAAAAGATGATATTCTCCCCATGTCGCCCAATAAAAAATTGATTGGAGAATTATTAGCCGCGGCCATTCTGGTATTTCGCTCAAACGTTAAGATCACTAGTTTGTATGGAATCTTTGGAATTTATGAATTGCCGGAGATGGTGAGTATTGGAATAAGCATTTTCACTATTCTCGTAATCATTAATGCCTTCAATTTAATTGATGGCATCAATGGCTTGTCCGGTAGTATAGGTGTCCTGATCTCTCTAACCCTGGGTACTTGGTTTTTGATGACAGATCAGTTGGGGCTGGCAATAGTTGCTGCATCTATGGCTGGTGCGATTGTCGCTTTTTTAAAATACAACTTCACTCCAGCAAAAATCTTCATGGGGGATACGGGTTCTTTGCTAGTTGGCTTAGTCTGTTCTATTTTAGCCATAAAATTTATAGAAACCCATCGCATATTGCCTAATAGTAATTATGCCTTCCAGGCCGTTCCTGCCGTTGCTATGGGTATCTTGATCCTTCCTTTGTTTGATACCTTACGGGTGTTTACTATGCGAATTGCCAAAGGAAAATCTCCCTTCTACCCTGATCGGAACCACATCCATCACTTATTGATTGATTATGGTTTTAGCCATATGCAAGCCACCGGAATTCTAATTGGAGTGAATATCTTTTTCATTCTTTTTGTTTATAAATTCCAATATGTTGGTAATGTAGGTCTGATTATCATGATCTTTGCGTTAGCTATTGGTCTTTCAACATTTCTATACTATAGCGTAAACCGGAAAAAATTGAAACAGTCATCCCTTTAGTTAGGAATTACACTTAACGCTTAATCATCAAATGCATTATCTCTGGGTATTCATTGGAGGCGGCTTAGGAAGTATTTGCCGTTATGGGATTGCTCGGTTGCTAGCCGAACAGGAGTATATTTTCCCTTGGGCAACACTTATCGCGAATGTTTTAAGTTGTATTGCACTGGGTTTTCTGGTGAGCTTGAGTTTGAAAGATGCAATTTCACAACCTTATAGGGTGCTGCTAATGACAGGATTCTGTGGAGGATTTAGTACTTTTTCTACTTTTACAAATGAAACCTATCAGCTATTGATTGCGGGTGACCATTTTTATGCTTTAATGAATATAGGAGGAAGTATCCTGATTTGTCTGATTTGTATCTGGATAGGAATGAAAATTGGGGAAAACTTTTTCTAGAAAAAGAATAATCAACGGTAATGACATCTGCTCTATAACATTTTCCTTAACAAGGGTAAAACTAATGCTGCACGTTGCTGATCCCAGTCTATTAATTCCGCTACTTTTGTTCTAACCTGCCCGGGTTCCTGCTTTGCTAATGCTAACATTTTCTCTCGCTCAGGTCCTGGAAAATCTGAAAAGGTTCGACGTAATAAGGGTAGGATATCCGTAAACTTTTCTTTTTTTAATTCACCAATCCATTCATTTAGGATATCCCAGAGTGGTTTATGGTGAATTAATACCATCCCACTTCCTAACAAAAAACCTTCAATCCACTGTGCGCCGGGTGCTGCTTCAGCGGTAGAAGATAAGGCAAAGCGCATCTTTGTAGCGACGGTTGAGGTGTCTACTTTCTCTTTATCAAATAACAATCGTACTGCAGCCCCATTGATGAGAGGGTTAGCGCGTGGCAGTTGAATGATTTGCACTAAGGTCTGATACCAGTCGTCAATAAATCTTTGTT
Source organism: uncultured Saprospiraceae bacterium (assembly GCA_965367335.1). Lineage (GTDB taxonomy): Bacteria > Bacteroidota > Bacteroidia > Chitinophagales > Saprospiraceae > CBDUIU01. The sequence goes on along the minus strand of CBDUIU010000054.1, from coordinate 9,318 downwards.
CATCCAAAAGTTGAACTGAGCGGTTGGTCTGCATGATTTTCTGATAAAGCCCTTTTGCAGACTCCTCATTAATTCCGGCACAAATAGAAGGTAAACCCACAAAGATTCGTGGTAATAAATGGTGAATCAATTGTTCCAGAGCGCCTACATTGTAAGTACGACTACTACCATACCGAAGAGCATTCACTAAAGGCATCAGGGCATCCATTAGTAGTGCTACATCCTGGCTTAGAGCTGCCTGATCATTTAGCTTTTTTAACAGTATATCAATAGCATCGGGTAAGTCTGCTTTGAGTGCCTGATCAATTAAGGTAGATAATGCCTTGAGAGAATCTGTCTTTTGGGATTGGTCTATTATTTTACGAGTCGCTGCGCCATAAATCGTATTACCCCAAAGCCCCGCTTCTAGGATAGTCAATGCAAAGTCTGGTTTCCATTTTAATTTCCAATGTTCGTGGAAATCACCATGTAAGCCAAATTTTCGGACCTTTTGTTCCCAACCCCAATCTATTCCTAACACAATTAATCTTCTTAACAAAAAACTCGCGTTTTGGTTGGTTGGCTTTCTGAGGTCTAACTCTTTCTCCACTACTCCGGCAGTATTCCGCTCTTTTGTTAAACGTGCAGACTTGATCCTTTTCTCTAAATCTTGTTGAATGGGAATAACAGGCATATCCTTTGGGACCTGTCCCATTACCTCTCCAATTATCAATTTTTGCTCAATCAGTTTTAGTAATCCGTCTTCTCCCGCCCCAAAAATAGCTATGGCCGCGTCTCGTAATTCATTCAAGCCTGGAAGGGGAACTAAGCGCATCGCTGCTAATGCCTCAGCTAATCGCACAGCTTCGATACTATGAGCCGCACTGCCTGGCTGATCCTCATCCCTAAGTAATCTTGAGACATGGCTCATCCAATGCAAACTTAACTCTTGTGGATGATCAAAAACCTGTTCGTAATAGGCAGGAGAAACGATCCCTGCTCCGTAACCACTTTGTTTAGCAAGTCTGTCATAAGTCCAGGGAACCCAGGCAGCTTGCGTTTTAATAGCCTTCACTCCTTTAAGGAGCGCCTTATCTGTACTAGCTTTATATTGCATAAACTCCTGCAAAACGGGACTATGCCAGGCTCCACAAACAACAGCGATACGTTGATAACCTGTTTTGACAACCTTACGGATCTGCTCACGCATATAGGCTTCTCTTTGTCGCTCCCGAGCAGGCATCCACTCATCAGCAGTTTGACGAAGTTCCTTCATGAGTTCAATGATCAGCGGGAATAGGGCTTCGTCTGAGCTTTGTTCAAAGTGGGTTTCCCACCAACGTTCGCTATCTGTATATCCTGCTATTTTGGCTAAGAAACCTAAAGGGTCACGTAGGATTTGTAACTCTTCACTACCTATGTTGGGAGCGTCCTGAAGTGGTTGCTCAATATTAAGGGTTAGCTGTTGTTGTTCTTTCTGTTGATTGAGTGCGAAATGAAACCCTTGGGGTAAATCAATAAAGGCAACTTCAATTTTATTGGACAAAGCGAAACGGATAGCCTGCCATTCAGGGGAAAAGCGAGCAAAAGGATAATAAGCAGCCTGGCTAAAATCCTTTGGATTATAGACCAGTAAAGCAACAGGTGGTTCCATTTCCGTATGATTGATGAAATGGAGCAAGTTATTGGCATCCGGAGGCCCTTCTACCAAAATACAATCAGGGGCATAAACTTCTAATGCACGTAGGAGTCGCGTGGAAGAACCTGGACCATGATGTCGTATACCAAAGGTTTGGAGCATATTTTACAAAAGGTAGTCTAAAGACACAAAGGTACAACTCCTTCCTGATTACAATTAATAGATTGCTTAAAAATCAAGCGCCTGTTTCAGATGATCCGAAACAGGCGCCAGTTATGAGCTATTCCTAAGAGTAGTGATAGCTATTTATGCTTTTTGTATTTCTTCTTATGTTTTCCAATGGGGGAATGATTCCCCATGTGAGCATTAGAATTAATACTATTTGGTGAATTTTTCTTCTTTTTCTTAGAAGGAGCAGATGGTTGAGTAAGATGATCCAGTGAAACGTGGCTATCAATCTCAAGTTTGCCTTTCGACAATTTTTTTAAATCTGACTTGATGTTGTCATCAGAAACAAAGTGATCTTTGTTCCAGGTACGATATGCTAATTTCATATAGGCACCGATAACTTCAACAAACCCTTTACGTTTTAATCCATCGGGCATTTCCAGGGCTTTTTGGATCAGCTCTTGGATATTATGACCATAATGACGGAAATGCGCTTCTGAATGAGGGTATCCAACATGCTCTGGCCGTTTCATGGCCGTTTCACGGGAAACATCTATACCTTCTGGTGGATCCACATCAATCTCAAAGTCAGCTATTTGGAAAAAATGTTTCCATAATTTTACCTCCTGATCTTCAGAAGAGCGGTTCTGAGGATTCATTTGATTCATGAGGCCAATTACTTTGTTAGCGTATGCTTGGCGCTCTGGTTTATTTTCAATTGTTTTTACAAAATCAATCATCATTTGTATGTTCCGACCATACTCTGGCAAGACTAACAATTCTTTTTCGGAGTTGTACTCCATGTTATGTGTACTCATTCTCATCTTAAGGATTTCAATTGAACCCGGCCTGCATCATCAAGCCGGGTTCAACTAGTTTTGGTAAATTATTCCACGGTGACGGACTTTGCCAGGTTACGTGGCTGATCGACATTACAGCCTCTCATTAGTGCAATATGGTAAGACAATAATTGTAGTGGAATGACGGATAATAGTGGTGTCAAGGGCTCATCAATATCAGGAATCTCAATCGTATAATCGGCCATTTCACTAATGGCTGTATCTCCTTCCGTAACGATTGCAATTACCATCCCTTTTCTAGCCTTAACCTCCTGGATATTACTCACAATTTTTTCGTAGGCACTTTTGTTAGTTGCAATTACAATGACCGGCATATTTTCATCGATCAAGGCAATTGGTCCATGTTTCATTTCTGCTGCAGGATAACCCTCTGCATGTATATAAGAAATTTCTTTGAGCTTTAGGGCACCTTCAAGTGCAATTGGAAAATTATAACCACGGCCTAAATAAAGTGCGTTATTAGCCCCTTGAATTTCAGTAGCAATATACTCAATTTGCTTATTCTTTTCTAGTACCTTTTCAATTTTGCCAGGGAGCCCTTCCAATCCGTCCAATAACTGAAAGTAATAGGAACGCGGAATTGTTCCTCGTTTATAACCCATGTAAATAGCCATCATGGTTAGCAATGTTACCTGACCTGTAAAGGCTTTAGTAGAAGCAACCCCGATTTCAGGACCAGCATGTATATAAGACCCGGCGTCAGTTAAGCGAGCAATGGAAGATCCAACCACATTAACAATACCGTAGATTAAGGAACCTTTAGATTTTGCCAACTCTAATGCGGCCATCGTATCCGCTGTTTCCCCGGATTGGGAAAGCGCAATGACAACATCATCTTCATTTATGATTGGATTACGATAACGAAGCTCTGAGGCATACTCTACTTCAACCGGAATTCGAGCTAATTCTTCAAATAGATATTCTGCAATCAAACCCGCATGCCAGGAAGTGCCACAAGCAGCAATGATGAAGCGCTTAGCTTTTATAATTCTAGCTTCACATTCTTCTACTCCTCCTACCCGAATCCAACCTTCTGCCGCATTTAAGCGTCCACGCATACAATCACGGATCGTTTTTGGCTGCTCGTAGATTTCTTTCAGCATAAAATGCTCGAAATTTCCTTTTTCTAACGCTTCAATTTTCATATCCAATTGCTGGATATAAGGCGTTTGTACTTGATTGTCGATGGACTTGATTTGTAAATCACCTTCACGATTGACAAACGCGATTTCTTCGTCATTCAGGTAAACCACGCGTTTTGTATGTCCCGCTAGTGGCGTAGAGTCAGACGCGATATAAAATTCATTTTCACCAATACCGATCACTAAAGGGCTAGCTTTACGAGCACAAACGAGTTTATCTGGATTTTCACGGTCCATTAAAACAATTGCATAAGCACCGATTACTTTTGACAAAGCCACTCGCACTGCTTCTTCCAAAGGCAGGTTGTCCCTTTTTTGGATTTCTTCAATGAAATGTACTAGTACCTCTGTGTCAGTTTCACTAGTAAACTCGTGACCATCGCGTATCAGCGCCTCTCTTAGTGCAGCATAATTTTCAATGATACCATTATGGATAATCACCAATCGTCCATTTCCGGAAACGTGAGGATGAGCGTTGATATCGTCGGGTTTACCGTGGGTAGCCCAACGCGTATGGCCAATACCAATAGTTCCTTGAATGTTCTTGCCTTTGGCAAAATCTATCAAGTCTTTTACCTTCCCTTTTCTTTTATAGACATTGAGGCTGTCATTAAAAAGAGCAACACCAGAACTATCATATCCTCGATATTCCAGGCGTTTCAGTCCATTAATTAGGATTGGATAGGCTTGTTTTGGGCCAATATAGCCAACGATTCCACACATAATCTTTACTTATTTATTGGTTCTCTAATGTGTAATTACTGTAATCTGGTATACCAGAGCTTTAATTTCATTGGGTGTTGCGAATGCCCTGGACCAAAAAGAACGGACCTGGAAGGAATGATCTCTTTAGTTAAGTTAGTAGCTTGGGCCAGGCGGAGATAGATCGTTTTTTCCCGATCACCCTCCAGGACCCTTTGAAAAAAGGTGGAAAGATTAAAACGATACTTCTGAATAGTCATGCCAGATTCATCCACCTCTTCTAGGTGGCCACCAAATGCGCTGAAATCAGTTTGAAGGTTTCGATCAACTAAAATGTCATCGATCAAGACGAATTCTCCATCTTCGTTGATAAAATACGCAAAAATTCTTGAACTTGGATCAAGATTCTCATTATCTCCAGGCAAATTGGCTAAAGTTAGCTCTAGTTCAGCCTTATTTACTACAATTTGCCCTAATTGGTCTGTATGGGGGAAGTTGACTTCAATGTTTTTCCCTACCATACCTTGAATGAAAAGTAAACTGTCGCCTAATACCGGATCATTAGCGAAGGTATTCGCAATACTCATCTCATCGTCCTGTTCAAAGGTATTAACACGTGCATCAATTTCATCAATACGGAAACGATAACGCTCAGCAATAGTATCAACATGATAATATAACCATAAGCCTGTAATCGCATTACCATTGGTCAGGTTTAAGAGGTCAAAAGCCAAAAGGCTATTCGTAGGGCTACCTGTTTGGCGGATATAAAAACCCTTTAAGACATTCTTGAAGGAGTCCTGGTCGCTGTAAATCCCCGAAGAGTCTCTAAGGCTGAGCAGGTACTCTCCGAAGCTGTCATCTAGTCTTACCCGTAGGTGCGGATGAACTGTTTCTACTGCCAAAGTATCAGCATTTGGGAAAAGTAAATCCACATTATCATATGGCCTTGGGACAAAATTGAATCTGCTACCCAGGGGAGTTGGATTAAATCCAAAAGTTATATTTGAAAAATACGACTCGGCCGTACTCATTGTTTCATTTAGCCGATATATTTCTATTTGCTGAGGCTGGCTTAGATCACCATAGACGCTAGAGGAGTCATAAGCTAAAGCTAATACAACAGAGTCTAAAATTGGCATAGAATCGATGTCAGGACCTCTACTATCATTATTAAAACGGATTTGAGTGTATATGCTGGCATTGATTTTCCCGAAAACAGGATCTTCGTAATTACCAAATAAGACAGTTGATATTTCTCTACCTGGGGCAAAAACCAGAACGGAATCTTCATCAACGGTTTGAGCGATCAAAGTGATGGTATCCGTGAGGGTTACATCAACAAGGTCAGGTGCTAATTGGCCAGTTCCGATAGGAGAAGGTTTGCTACAAGTGAAAAGGCTAACTATAATAGCAAAAGCCACTAGGGACAACGAGTTTTTACTCATTACAAAGGTTTATGATTTGAATCTTATTGAAAAACGTCAAAAACGCGAATGCATTTTCTGATTCTAAGAAATAAAATTAAAAGCGGGGGAACACAGTTTGTCTGTATTTCCCCCGATGGATTTTATATAACAAAAGTTGTTGTCAATTACGTAGTGTAAAGTTATTCAACTTCTTGCTCCAATAAGGAATTATAGAATTCCAAATAGGCAGCTAAGAACTCCTCCTCATTCTTGTATTCCAATACAGGCTTGCCAGATTTTTCCAACACTTTTTCAACATCAGAAGAAATGGCTTCACTACCCTTGATTGCAGCATCAGAGAAGGCGATTGCTCCGGCATGGAGATTCGTACTTTCTCCATCCTGAAAAGCAGCAAGTTCCTCATTGCCAATATTGTTAATAGTTGCTTTGTCTAAAAATTTATCCCCAAAAACAAATTTTGGAGAATCATTATAGACCGAATAAACAACATTTGAGTTTTGGAATAAGGGCTCCGTTTGATATGCTGTTTTCAAATATAGAGGTACCAAGCTAGTCATCCAACCATGGCAATGTACAATATCTGGGGGCCAACCAAATTTCTTGACTGTTTCAATCACACCTTTACAGAAAAAAACCATTCGGTCAACATTATCTTCAAAAGGCTTCCCGTGATCGTCTTCAAAAATTGATTTACGCTTAAAAAAGTCTTCATTGTCCAGGAAATAGACCTGCATTCTGGCACCTGGAAGAGAAGCAACTTTAATGATTAATGGAAAATCGTCTTCATCTACGATAATATTCATCCCAGAGAGACGAACAACTTCGTGGAGGCGATGACGACGTTCATTGATTGTTCCAAAACGGGGCATGAGAATACGAATCTCCATCCCATTTTCTTGGATATATTGGGGTAGTTTACGAGCTATATCTGAAATAGCTGAAATGGCCGTATAAGGCTGCATTTCCTGCGTAACAATCAGAACTTTCTTCTTCTCCATATACTCTTATCTTAATTAAATGATAGAATTATACCAACCTTTATTGGTATATACCACTAATGAGATAGTGGTACTTTTTCAAAATGGTGTGCAAATTTAGTAAAAAAACAGCACTTTTTCACATTCTATTCACCAGATTAGCGTAAAGGCTGCGACTAAAAACGCCTATATTTGCACGCCTTATACTCATTGTAACTACTTTAACTATGCTTTTATTCAAAAAAGTGTCAGCACTCCACACATTCTTAGAACACTCCAGAGCGAAGGGAAGTTCAATCGCCTTTGTGCCTACTATGGGAGCGCTTCACCAAGGACACCTTTCTCTTATTCAGCAGGCTCAGTCTAAATGCGACATAGTCGTTTGTAGTATCTTCGTTAATCCTACTCAGTTTAATGATACGAAGGACTTGAATAAATACCCAAGAACCCTTGTGCAGGATATTGATTTGCTGGAGGAAGTAGCTGCAGATGTGTTGTTCTTACCTCCCGTTGAGGAGGTCTATCCTCCTGGGATGGATACGACATTAGCCTTAAATTTTGGTGATTTGGATCAAGTGATGGAAGGCACTTTTCGGCCAGGCCATTTTGAGGGCATGGCGCAAGTTGTAAAACGGTTGTTGGACATTGTTCAACCAGATGCGCTGTTTATGGGGCAGAAAGATTTTCAGCAATTTACGATTGTCTTGCACATGCTAAAACAATTAGCAATGCCAGTGGAGTTAGTGATGTGCCCTATCGTTCGGGAATCAGATCACCTTGCTATGAGTTCCCGGAACCGTCGCTTAGCTCCGGACATCCGCCAACAAGCAACGATTATTTACCAAGCACTTCTCCAGGGAAAAACAGATATTGATAAACATAGTCCTTCCGAATTAACTGAACGTGCGATGCAACAACTTGCTATCCCAGGCTTTAAGCCCGAATATTTCGAAATTGTTGACGGCTACTCACTTCAGCCAATTACACAATGGGAGGGACATGAATACATTGTAGCCTGCACTGCGGTATGGGCCGGCGATGTAAGGTTGATTGACAATATGATCTTTAAGCAAAAGGCAAATTGAGCAGCGTCTAGATTCTTTTAGCCTAAGGTGTAAGGCTTTACTAGATTGCTAAAGCTTTTGATTTAAAAGGCCTGTAAATACCGAGGGGTGGCTTTCCAAAAAATCTTTATATCTCTTTCTACTAGCGACAAAAGTGATTTTTTTGCCAAAAGAACCTGGTTGATGTAATATCAAGTCTATAACTAAGAAAAGGCCATATTCACGCTCTTGTATATTAGCCAGGCTATCATAAGTATATCGGTAGTGCTTAAAGTAATTCGTTACGTAAAACCCATCCTTATCCATATCTACCCGTTTGATTCGAAATAATACCCAATACAGGATGGAAACACCAGCAATAAAAAACAATCCAAGTCCTGTCAGGAAAGTGTTGGCTGAAAAAGGGCCAAAATAATTATAGCCACTAAACCATGACCCAAGCCATAATACACCGAAAAACACGACCCATAAGGTGGGGAAAATCAATTTCAAAAATAAGGTGGCGGAAGTAGATACGTGGGTAGTCGTCATTGATTAGCTTCTTCTGCTTGATTTACAACACGTTGACAAATATGAATACTGATTTCATAAAGAATATAAAGCGGTGCGCCGATCAGTAGTTGCGTTATCGCATCTGGCGGGGTAATGATTGCTGCGGCAACCAGGATTACGACAAAGGCGTGTCGGCGATAGGTTCGCATGAAGTCCGGATAGAGTAAGCCAATCTTAGCTAAAAAATAAACGACAATTGGCAATTCAAATACTAAACCCACCGGTAGGGTAAACATAGTCATATAATTGATATAAGAAGCTAAAGTTGGGGTATTGACGACATCTCCCAAAGTATAACTACCTAGAAATGTTATGGCAAACGGGGAGATAATAAAATAGCCAAAAGCTACACCGGAGAAAAACAACCCAGTACAAATAAGGACAATACCGCGGGCTGCTTTTCGCTCCTTATCGTATAAGCCAGGTTTAATAAATCGCCAAAATTCCCAAAATATGTAAGGGAAAGCAATAATGACCCCTAGTAGCAAAGAAACTTTAATACTGATAATAAACTGTTCGCCAAATTGAACTGCGATAAAGCTCAGTTCCGGTGGAGAAAAACAAAGAGTTTCAGATAAACCGCAAATTATTCTATAGGTTGGGAACGAGTCATATCTGGGCCCATAAATAATATTGGAAAATATCCAATTTATAAAAACATAGGATAAAATGGCTACAGTAGTTATTGCAAGAACTGATCTTATAAGGTGCCAACGCAATTCCTCTAAATGATCCAGAAAGGACATCTCATTTCCTTGTTGTTGTTCCAATTTATCCACATCTACCTGGTCCAGTGCCATGTTTC
>CBDUIU010000053.1:0-11699 GCA_965367335.1 uncultured Saprospiraceae bacterium | reverse complement strand
CTCTGTATGGCTCTGCAGAACGCTAAGTCTAATTATGATACGGACGTTTTTATCCCATTTATCAAAGCGGTAGAAAAGGCTTCCGGAAAGAAATACACTTTTTCCTATGACCCAGAGGCTAAATCCGATATTGCCATGCGTGTCATTGTAGATCATCTACGTGCCGTTGCTTTTACTATTGCTGATGGTCAACTACCGGATAATAATGGTGCTGGTTATGTGATCCGCCGGATTTTACGCCGGGCAGTTCGTTATTATTACTCCTTTCTAGATATCAAAGAGCCATTTATCTATTCCTTAGTACCCTTATTAGCTAAAAATTTCGGCCATGTCTTCCCGGAAATCAAAGCGCAGGAAAGTCAGGTAGCAAATATTATTAAAGGAGAGGAAAAACTATTTTTGAATACTTTGGAAAATGGGTTACGGCGTTTTGCCGCTTTAGAAGTAAATGACAATCAAATTGATGGTCAAGCAGCATTCGAGTTGCTGGATACATTTGGTTTTCCCATAGATTTAACGCAGCTATTAGCAGAAGAAAATGGTTGGACTGTAGATGAAGAGGGATTCAATGCTGCGCTACAAGTACAAAAGGCGCGTTCACGCAAAGATGCTCGCAAAGAGGTTGGTGATTGGATAACGCTGAATGAAGGGAATTCAGAATTTGTCGGATATGATCATTTAACGGTCGACAATTCCAAGGTGTTAAAATACCGAACAGTTAAGGTTAAGGACAAGCCACAATATCAGCTCGTCTTAGATAAAACTCCATTTTATGCAGAAAGTGGTGGCCAGGCTGGTGATAAAGGCATGTTCATTTTTGGAGAAGAAAAAATCCCGGTACTTGATACCCAGAAGGAAAATGACCTGACCATTCATTTGGTGAAAAAATTTCCTGATGATTTGAATACTTCCGTAAAAGCTATTGTCAATACCGAAAAACGCCAGGCAACCTCCAGTAATCATACGGCCACGCACCTTATGCACGCTGCACTCCACCGCATCCTGGGTACCCATGCTCTGCAAAAGGGGCAAAATGTTGATGATCGTCGATTAAGATTTGATTTTTCCCACTTCCAATCTATTTCACCGGAAGAGCTCGCCAAAATCGAGCATATGGTCAATCGTAAAATTCGCGAGAACATCGCTTTAGACGAGCAACGTAATATGCCGCTGGAAGAAGCTAAAGCTGCCGGTGCTCTGATGTTATTTGGAGAAAAATATGGCGATGAGGTTCGGGTCATCACTTTTGACAAAGAATTCTCCAGTGAACTCTGTGGAGGGACTCATGTTGCCGCAACTGGAGAAATCGGCTTATTTAAAATTGTTTCCGAATCTGCCATCGCTGCTGGAATCCGTCGGATTGAGGCGGTAACTTCTGATGCCGCAGAAGCTTATCTGATGAGCGAATTGAATGAGCTACAAAGTATCCGTGACCTGTTTAAGAATCCGCAGCACCTGACCAATAAAATAGTGGCGCTTCAAGAAGAAAATAAAGGACTGAAAAAGGAGATTGAAAAATTACAAGGGGATCAGGCCAATGCATTAAAAGATCAACTTAAAGGCAAGATCGAAGAGGTGAGTGGCGTTAAACTGCTTCGTGCTCGATTACCTATTCAAGATGCTAAAGCCATTAAAACCCTGGCTCACCAATTAGAACAAGAAGTGAGTGATGTCCTGATCATTTTCGGTGCAGAGATCAAGGGCAAACCTCAATTGACCGTGATTGTTAGTGAAAGTTTGATTAAAAGCAAAGATTTGCATGCAGGTAATATGGTCAAAGCCCTAGCCAAGGAAATACGTGGCGGAGGTGGAGGACAAGCATTCTTTGCAACAGCTGGTGGAAGTGATTTGAATGGCCTGGATGTAGCCCTGGAGAAGGCAAAAGAGTTACTCTAGCGGATACTTGTAGAAGGGAGGCAATAGATTAAGGCACCAGCGTTGCTGCGCTATTCTGTCCCTACCAATTATTGCTGTGACAAATTTCAATTTGAATCGTCTTACTATTATCAAAGAAAGTTACTTATTCCATATGAAAAAAATAATGCTTCTCAGTAGTTTATCTCTAGTACTAATCTTATTTAGTTCTGATTTGACAGCTCAAGCTTCAGTAAAGACCGTTCCGCAAAAATTGATGACTTTTAAAAAATCCTTTCTGGATTTGGGAAAAGTCAAAAGAGGTGAAAAACGCGAATTTAGTTTTGAATTCACCAATACCGGTACGGAAGATCTCATCATAGACCTGGTTTCAGCCTGCGAATGTACCACGACTGATTATCCGGTTCTTCCTGTAAAGCCCGGAAAGAAAGGAAAGATTGATATCCTGTTTGATAGCACAGAAAAAGAAGCTTCAGAAACGATTGATGTAGATATTTTTCTGCAGAATCAGGATGAGAAAGGAAATACGATTGTTGAGCGCGTTCAATATTATTTCGAGTTGATCGATTAGTTGCCTTGCCTTAAGGCGACGCGTCACAATGCTCCAGCGTTTTTTCCAAGCCAAACCAAAAAACCCGTTCAGACGATGAGTCTGAGCGGGTTTTCTATTTAGCGTTCTATGTTTAAAACCTTACAGGTTTTAAACACGTCGCCGCTAGGCAACGCAACTATTTTGCACGGCCACCTTTCAATTCGTCTTGCAATTTAGTCAAGGCATTCCAATCGCCGTTAGCAGCTAATTTAGCTTGCTGAGGCCATGTAGTTGGATCATGCATTTTGTAGCGGCTACCTGCTTCTGTTAAAACAGATTTCAAAGTCTTCTGAGTAGCTTTGCTCAAATCTGCAAAAGTAACGATGCCGGTAGCTTGTAATAACTTCTCAATCTTGGGTCCAATACCTTCGATTTTAGTCAATTTGTCTGCTGCTGTTTTTTTAGCAGTAACTTTTTTTACAGTAGTCTTTTTTGCCGTAACTGCTTTTTTAGCTTTAGGTGCAGCAACTTCAACTGCAGGCAATGCAACAATAGAGTTCTCTACCCCAAAAGGTGTACGAACATAACCGTCAGCAGCCCAGTCATTTTCCCAACGATTATCGTTGATCAAATAGCGGAATTGGTATTCGCGGCCTGGCTCTAGTTCAAGCGTAGCTTGATAACCATTCTTAGCAGACGCTTTCATAATGATACCATTATTGCGATCCCAATTGTTGAAATCACCAAGTACTTTAACCTCGGCTACTCCTTCTACAACTTCCTTAGGAAGAGAAAAGGTAACTTTACATGTGTTCTTTGATTTTAGGAATTGCTTTTTTAAGCTCATTTCAGGAAATTTTCGGATTTAAAGAAATTGATTTTGGTTTTTATTTTAAATCAAGTGCAAATTTACGTATTTTTTGCGAATAAGTCCTTGATTATCAGTCTTGGTGTATTAAACACACTAATATTTTTGTACCCCTGTATTTTTAGATACCATATCTTATTTTGATCCCTACGGAATTGATAGTAAAATGTTGTGAGAAATGGGTAAAAAGACAGGAATATATTTCAAAACATATGCCTTAGACGGATACTTAGATTTAAGTAAAAAAAATTAAAACTTCAAGTCTTTTTTGTTGTTTTATCCTTGAACAACCTTTTTAACTCTAAAAAACTCTAAATTATGGCATTAAGACTAGGAGACACCGCTCCCAACTTTACCGCGCAAACTACAGATGGAGAAATTAATTTTTACGACTATCTCGGAGATGGTTGGGGATTATTATTTTCACATCCTGCTGATTACACCCCAGTCTGTACAACAGAGCTGGGCCGTACTGCTCAATTAGCCGAAGAATTCCGCAAGCGTGATGTAAAAGTCATGGCCTTAAGTGTAGACCCCCTCGAAGATCACAAAGAATGGGTAAAAGACATCAACGAAACGCAACATACAACTGTCAATTTCCCTCTCATTGCAGATCCTGATAAAGAGGTGGCTTCTCTGTACGATATGATCCATCCAAATTCCGATGATAAAATGACCGTGCGTTCTGTATTTATCATTGGTCCGGATAAAAAAATCAAATTGATGTTGACCTATCCGGCGTCTACCGGACGAAACTTTCACGAAATTTTGCGGGTGATCGATTCCCTGCAATTGACCGCAAATTATAGTGTGGCCACACCAGTGGATTGGAAACACGGCGAGGATGTTGTCGTTTCCCCTTCTATTGCAACGGAAGATATTCCAGCACGTTTTCCTAAAGGACATAAGGTCATTAAACCTTATTTACGGACAACACCACAGCCAAACTTGAATTAAAATTCGATTTAAACCCTTTAGTAATCGAGGTTTTATATATCAAAAAGACCGTCCCCGCAACCGGAGACGGTCTTTCTGATTTTGCCGCTAAGGTATTTTGATATTCTTTCTTTACAACCCAAGGACAGCTGTCCCTTGCTCAAATATAATATCTACAGGGATATTTGCAGCTCCAAGTTTATCTAAATCTTTTTGTAATGCCGGAGAGATGACCCCCATTTCAGCAACTAGCTTGGCAACACCATCATAGTCTCCATCACCTTGCAAGGTTAGGATCTTTTCAGATAGAGCTGCTGTAGCCGCCTCGAACTTGTCGATGTTGGCGCGGTAAGTACCCGTGGCTTCATCATATTCGAATGCGCCAAAATCTTTAAAGAAATTGAAGCGAATCATATTTGCTTTTCCGTGGGCAGAAGAGGCGCCAAAACGAACAGAACGGAAAATACCTGCCAGGAAAGTTACATAATAATCAGTCATCTCTCCTTTGATCTCCCCTTTCTTTTGCAATTGATTTACCATGTACAAACCAAGGATATCTGCTTTCCCTTCTTCCAGGGCAGAGGCATGTTCTTTTAAGGCTGAACGTACTGTCCCTTTTCCATCAATGGTATTTTTGATGCCCAGCCCGTGAGCCACTTCGTGGAACATCGTATTGGCAAAGAAGGCATCAAAAGTAATGTGTTTACGCTGGTCTTCAGCAATCAACACCTTAGAAATAGGTAAAAGAATTTTATCAAATTTTGCCCGCATGGTATTTTTCAACTGTAACCGACGCGTTCCTTTTTTCAATTGTACTTCCTCATCATTGTGTAAGTTAATCGCAATGGTTTTACTACCTGCATTACAATCTCCGGCGTAATAGATAGCATCATAGGCATTGAGTTCAGTATCGGTTCCTGGTTTCTCTTTTTTATATTTAGCAGGCACCGGAATACCCGCTTGTAATTCTGGCAAAAACTGCGCATAGCGTTCCAGTCGTTTACTCCAGGCTTTGTCTTTTACTAACACATAACATTCATGTGCCGCTTTGTAACCGTACAATTGATCTTCATAGGTCTCAATTGGACCGATAACTACATCAATGGTATTATTTTTCATATCCAGCCAGGCAAAATCACTCGGCTGATAATTATCATCTAACAATGCTTGTGCACGCAAGGTCAGGTACTTCTTTAAACCCTCGTCTTCCGCTAGTTCAGCAGCTTGTTTCAGTAAATCAGAAGCTTTGGTCACCTCTGTTTTAAATTGCTCATGATAGGGCACTGTGAATAATTTACCGGTTTCATCTCTCCTTACAAATGTGTAAAGTTCATTTTTAGCCGGCAACTCCGCTGCTTCAAATTCATCTTTTGTCATATCCTCAGGATAGAAATTTGCTCCGGCTGGCTTAGCACCTACGCCCTCGACAAAAGGCTCGTTCCCGTTCAAACGATCCCAGGGACCGTAATTAATATCCACAAATTTCTTGGTCGCTTTATCACTCAGGCTATTGAGCAACTTATTTTTATCACCATAAGCTTCGTACCAGAAAAGTTCATGCATAATCTTACCTGCTTCAATCAAGATAGGAATCATCTTTTTCTGATTCTCTGTTAGCACACTTAGGTCTGTGGTCAATTTGACTGGAACATACTTAGACAGGTTTTGCTCCATCGGAGACGGAGTGGTTGCAGTAGTATCCGTACTTTGAGGGGGATCATTAGGCTCACAACTTAATAATAGTAAGGCAAATATTGCGGTAAATGTTAGTGATAGGTAGGTTTGCATGGTTAACTTGTTTTAGATGGGAAAGATACTAAAAAGTAATAAATTCAGCTATAACTCAACAACCAATCTAATCATAACTAACGATTAGATTGGTTGTCGGGTATTAGTCGGTATAGACCTGGTGTCAATGGTAACCGATAACTCTTATTTTAAAACCATGATTTTTTGGAAATGCCTTACTTGTGATTCCCGTTGAATAAACTCCAGGAAATAAAGACCGGTGCCAAAATCATTCAGCTCAATTTGAGCATTTAGTATGCCTTGGAAAACAACCTGCCCCGCAGTATTCACAATCCTGATTTCATAATCCTCATATTGCCGATCCTGCGGAAGGGTAAAGTACAAATTATCCCGGCTTGGATTTGGGAAGGCTTTGGGGAAGTCATTTTGTTCAACCAAGTCTTTGGTACTTGTACTAAAGATTGATCGGGCACCAAAAACGGGACGGATCATCACCGCACCGGAAATAACATCCAACTCTTCCAGGGATTGCCATGCTCGGCGATTATAATATTGCTTTTGAGCAGCCTTATGACTATTGCGATCAAACCCTACCTCTACTGGAGATTCATTCCCGGAAATTTGTTGCCAGCCGATATGAAATTTACCCGCCGGAAGTGCTAGAGGTGCAACTGCCCCATCATCATCTTTTATCGCATAGGTTGTATACCCCTGCAATGTATCAAATACTTGTGAAGTGAACAGCGGCTCCAGGAAACGTTGTTCGTAGATCGGTCCGTCTTCCAGGTTTTCACCCCACACAAAAAGATTAAAACGAACACCCCGATCATTATTAAAGTGAGGAAAATGAAACTGAACAGCCCGGAGCGAATCCGCCGCATTCAGTTCGTATTCCACGGCGAGTTGGTAGCCTGCACTGGACGTGGTGATGACTAATTCGGCGGTACCATCGTCATAGGCATAAAAGTTATCCAGGGTAGTAACGGTTGAAGTAGAATCATTCGCCAGCACAAAAGGTAAATCATTTTCTGATTCTTGGCTTTCTGTACGAATTAATAATGTACTAACTAAATCAACTGGCTCATTTGCGGATAAAACATTACTTAACTCCATTTCCAGTTCAGACCTAAATCCAATCATATTACTAATCCCGAGGTACTGTAAAGAAGGACCGTTCTCAGCATTGACCCCGATAGTTGATTGGATAATTTTCTGTTGTTCTCCCAGTTTTTTAACCGTAAGGATATTATCGTTCACTCCTTGTTCAATATTTTCGTGGTTAAATAGCAGGATGTTGAAACCACTCACTGTCTCCCCTGCGGGGTCTTCCAAAAACTGTTTAATCGGCATATGTGTATACCGGTCAAGTACGGGGAAAGTAAAGGTCGAAATAGCTAAATCATCGACCGTTTGAACCCCGGGAGACCTTCCCGCTTCCAACCGTACATAGTCCAAATGCCACAGATCCAAAATTCCTTGCCGATCAGAAAGGGCACGGAATCGAAACTGAAAACCATTATATAAATAATCTGCCTCAGCGATCGGGTATTCGTAATATAAGAATGGCGGTGATACTTCCAGTGACACCCTAAAAGTATCTACAACTTCTTTGATCTCTATCCACTCCCCTTCCTGATTTTTAAATTCCAATAAAAAATTGGCGCCACCGGAAGGAGGATACCCTAAGCCTTTCGATTGCAGGTAAAAACTTAGAATAACATCATTTTTTCCTTGCAGGTTCAGATAGTTGGAGGTTAAAACATCAGAAAAACCAAAATCCCCACCATAAGGTGAGCCCGTAGCATCCAACCCATCAAAGGTAGCAACCCCAACCGAAGGCGGTCGTGACGCAAGTGTCTTGTTGACAAAAACAGTTTTATCCAGCCAAAGTTTATGTCGCACTTGACTCCCTCCATAAGAGAAGTCATCAGCAAAAGGGAGGTCCAAAGTGTCCCCTTCAATCTTAATGGGAAAATAAACAGTATCGCAGACACAATATTGGTCACAAAATTCGATACACACGGTATCTGCCTCTGCCAGGCGGTTGGCTTGAAAAGTAAAACAATCGTTTAAGGGGTAACTATTATCAATTGTACCTACTAAAGAATCATGACACGCTAAACTTCTGCTATCAATGATTTTTCCGGGGAGCATCAGGTCGGTCACACAAATAAATTCGCTGGCTAGTTCCGGCAGTACTGTTAAGTCCGACGTAAGTGTTTGACCGAGTCGCTTGATCACGAAGGTGATTGCGATCTCTTCACATACATTATTACTATCGCACAAACTAAGTAACATTGTATCCCGATCCAATGTAATTCCAGTGTTGGAAGTATAGTAAAAACAATTATTACGGATGGAATCCAGTTGGCCAAAAGTAAAATCATCACAGTTCAGGCAATAAGCGGTATCCCGTTGAAAAAGATCCGGGCAGATCACGGCCTGCTCACCCGTATTTACCAGGGCCGAGTCACCGTCAAAATAAAGTCCGGGATTAGGGTCTGTACAATTTAAGGTAAGCGACCTGGTTTGGGCGATTGGTGCAGGAACGGATACCGATTGTTTCTGTTGCAATTGCAGAACCGGATTCGTCCTTAAAGGACCAACAATAGGATTTTGCCCATTAGTGGCAGTTCCTAATACGAGTGTAAGGATAAGGATGTATAGCGTGCGCATTGTCTTGTGTAAATATTAATTATTGTTCCCGGGTTAGTCACTTGTTTAGAACGCAAATTGAAGATGGATGTTGCTGGCAAAATCACTCCTGCCGTCGTTGGATCTGTTAGATGCACGACGTTAGTCACCTAAAACTATGAAGACAATTAATTTCCTTCTTCAATATTATCTCCACAACCATCAGGAAGGTATTGAGTCAAGTAAAGGTCTACCTGCGCACCGATTTGCAGTCGGCGTCCAACCCGGTGAGCAGGCTCTTGTTTCCAGACATAAGCGGTCGCACGATTGGTTACCGTATTGTCTTCAATAATAGAGCCTACATTGAGGTTATAATTATCCAAAATAAAGGAAACCGCTTCATAACGTTTACATACCAGGTCAGGTAGTTGTACGTGATCACTCCCCCGTTCGGTAACGATAAATTCAATGGTAGCACCCATGGGAACCTTGAATTGGTCTCCTAGTTTTTCCGTCACGTCTTCCTCATTATAAAAGACTTGCAGAATTGTATTGGGCTCTAGCTTACTATTAAAGCGACGGGATTTTATTTTTCCATTTACCTGCATCAATTTCAAGCGACGAACGTACTGCTGGTAATCATCGTTACCTCCTGTGAGGTCCGGTAAGGAAACTAACTCAGCTTCATTTTTTGAAACAGTCAGATAGATTTTTCTTTTTTCTTTCACTCTGGAAAAAGGAGATGGATTTTGTTCTAACACAATATTACCGGGTTTTCCAACTACAAAAACCGAATCCGCAACCAATGCTTTAAAGCTTCGGCTCTTGGCTTTTTTTATAGCTGCCTCACTCTCCATTCCAATATAGTCATGTACTTGCAATGATTCTCCGTGGTGAGTATAACATTTCATCCACAGAAACATCACAAATAAAAACAAGGCAATCGTTCCCAGTATCCCAGCAAAATTTTTCAAAAAAATCTTACTACTGATGAACCAGCCAAATTCTTTTATCCATCGTTTAAGCGTGTTCCACACTTTGTTTACGGTTTCTTTCATGGAAGCCAAATTCAAGAATTTTGTCAATAAAATCGTAAGGTTTATAACCATTAATGGCAGACTGATGGAAGATACAAGTCGCGGGCGTCATTCCCGGCAAAGAGTTAACCTCGATGATGATGGTCTCAGCCCGGTTATTATCATATACCCGCACAAAAGCATCAATCCGGGCATATCCTTGTACGCCAAGTATTCGCGCTGCTTTTTCCAGGTCCCGTTTCACCTGGGCCGCAATATACGCATATTCCTCAGGATCACTGGCGAAACGAGCAGGTGTAATGTTTTGTCCTTCTCCAGCGAGGAATTTTTCTTCTAAAGATAAAACCTCCCCACCTGCAAGGGCTTCGGAAGGCTCAAAGAGCTCATATTGTAACTCCCCCTTTACATGGTGTGTTAATAAGCCGCCAGTGATTTCCAGAAAGTGTTTGGCGCCATTAGCAGTAATTAATGATTCCAGTAATACAACGTCCTTCAGGGGGAATTCTTCCTTAGCTTGCAGACCAATAACCGCTCGCAAATTAGCAGGAACTTCAACCTCTTTGCGGTAAATAGCTGCCAGGAAAGCTTTCAGTTGTTCCTGATTACGAATTACTTTCACCGCTGAGCTACAGCCGTCATCTACCGGTTTGGCAATAAAGGGATAATTAAAACCAGACTCAATATCTTGTATCGTCTGATCCGGATTGGCTAAAAAATCTTCTTTATAGGTCAGCTTTTGATTAGCTACCGGAAAACCCTCTGCTTTGAGCCGCTGTAAGGTTTCATATTTGTTAATCGTCAGGTTGGAGGATTCAAAGCCAGAGCCGTTATAAGGTATACCTAGCGCTTCCAGTTGACGTTGGACATTGCCATCTTCGCCCGGACGGCCATGCAAGGCAATGAACACCCCATCAATCAGATCTGATAGTTCCTTATAATCTATTTTCTTGGGCGCAAACACCACATCACGAGAAGCATATTTATTGGTAATGGAAGAACAGGCCAAACGAATCTCATCGAGTACGGGATGAGATTTATAGGATTGAATTTTATCCCGGATATCATCTGCATTATCTTTAAGTAAAAGATTGATCGGCAATTGATATAACTCGTGTTGTTCCAGGCTGCCTGTAAGAAAAACGGGAACTGGCTCATACTTGTCTGAACTGGCCAGTTTTTCAAAAATATTTCTTCCGCTTTCCACCGAAATATGCCTTTCAAAGGACATACCGCCCAGGAAGACGGCAATCTTCCGCTTTTCAATGGTTTTGTTGTGCAAAGACAAAATGGCGGCATCCAGGTCCGCCAACATTTTTCGGTAGGGCATCAGGTTCATGGCTGTATTTAACCGTTCTGCCAGAGAGGTTCGTATGATAAACGTTAAAAACTGAGAAGGATTAAGCCCAATCTCTGCGGCCTGGTGAAAAAAGAAAGAGGAAGGCAACATCCCCGAAGTCGTGTTGGGGTCATTAAGAAAAATGGTCCCTTCATCGGTTATAAATCCATCGATTCTTGCATAAGTCTGAAACTCCAGGTAATCAAAGAGTCGTTCACATTCCTGGCGAATATCATGAATCCTGGCAGCAGGAATATCGATGGGAGTGAGTTTCCTGGAAAGGCCGGGTAAGTATTTGGAGCGATAATCAAAAACCTCACTTCCTTTAACGATTTCCGTCGGTGGTAAGGATATCGATGTTCCATTTTCCTGTTTTACTACAATACAAGAAAATTCTTTTCCGTGAATAAATGCCTCCAGGACCACCCGTTGTTCACTCAAATGACTTTCTAACAACAGGCTGTGATCACCCGTTGAAAGTTTTTCCTGCAAATAATTTAACAATTCTTCCGGGTGATAAATCGTTTTATCCGCCGTTTCAACGGGAAAACCAAGGCCATCGCGGATATCGGTTAACTCGCGGATATATTCAATTTGCTGTTCCTTTGTTTTAGCCTGCCAATCGGCGGCTTGGATCACCTCTCGAAAAAAAGCACGGTTGACCATTTTTTCGAAACCGGATAAACCCCACGCTTCGTCAATAATCGCTACACCAATGGAAGAGCCTTGATT
>CBDUIU010000052.1:0-11729 GCA_965367335.1 uncultured Saprospiraceae bacterium | reverse complement strand
TGGATTTTCAAGAAAGAAAAGCCGTGTTTTCGGTATGAAAAATCCGGGCTGTCAGACAACACGACTAAATAGGTACCCAGCCCTAATGGATCAGCTTTAAGCTCAACCCGGTGTTGGCGGAGGTCTCCATCTAGCGGTAGGTCCTGCGACCAGTTTTTCAAAGCTTTTTGCTGATTAATAAAAGCGGGGCGGTCCTCGTTGTTTTTCTCATCAAGAATCGCCTGTTTTTCTTCATCCCAGGCAATAATTTTCAAATATAGTTTAGGAATATTTCGATAAGCAATGGATAATAGGAAAGGCTGATCAGGCAGTTGAACTTCTCCGGATTGGAGGTTGAAATTTTTCTGATTTAGTTCATTTTGTAATGCCTTACATTGTTGAGCACCGTAGCTCTCGGGAAAACGTTCAATTGCATCTTCGCAAATTTCGTTAGCTGTTTTCCAATCCCACTTACCCGTTTCATCACCAGAATTAAATTGCTGACCTTTTTGTTGAAAGAGCTTTGCCAGGTCATAGCGAATTTCACTATAGGCCGGCACTTGACTATATTTCGTGGATAAACCTTCCAGCGCTTTTTGATAAGTCGCTTCTTTTCCCTCAAACGTAGCTTGATCATACACAAATTTCAAGCGTTTCAAATCAATATCGATTAAAGCTTTAGGGTCTTGATCAGAGAGATGGGATTGGATGAGGTTTTGCAAAATTTGCAAGCTCCGAAACAAGGAAGCGTGGGGATCGGGAGACTGTAGATCAAGCTGAGCAAAATCAGCAGCGGGATCAAGGTATTCCGGACGATTCATGATAAATGGCGTTGCAGGATCAGGCAACACATTTCGATCAACACTAAAAAAATCAATAGCTCGATGAGCCAGGAAATCATACAGCGATTTTCGCAGTCCCTCGTTATTGCGTCCTTTGGTCAGGATTGCCCCATAATTGTCCAGAGGCACATTCTGAAGTTGACTTCTTTGTTCGAGAGAAGCCAAGTATAACTGATGAGATTTGTCGACAAAATCTCTGGCGGTCCAGGTCAGTATATCATCTTCGGGTGTTCCATTGACATCAGTGCGTTGACTGATTCTCCAACGATTAGATTCCAAATAGTTATTGTAAAGCTCAGCCAGCATGGATTGAAGCAAAGGCCTTTCCGGAAAGTCCGCCTGAACCAATTCTTGTTCTAAGGTATCAATAGCTTTTATGTAACCGTCCTCATTTAACTCAGCCTGGAACCGGCCCCGATAAATGAGTGCCTTAATAATTTCGGCACTTTGCTTATCCGCACGGGCTTTGGCCAATAACTGCTTCACTTCAGTTAGCGCAGAAGCAGGTAAGCCCTGTTGCGTCAGGGAGTCAATTTTTTTCCAGGTTAATTCATAAGGACTAGGAGAAGTGTCCTGCATAGTAGATGGGTTTGATTTTTTTTGTGCCCCACAACTTAGGGCTAATAATAATGAGACCCAGATCGGAGATAGTTGGATCCATTGTACTAAAACATTTCGCTTATTCATAGATGGTCTGTTTATTAACATTGAGTTTTTAGGTAATTGTCTAAACGAATTTAAGGGAATACAACACATATTTCAATGAAAGTGTAAGGTATCGGAAAAGATTCTTATCCACTAGAGGTAACAACGCAATTTCAAAAAAATCAAAATCCTACCCGGATTAAGGTAGGTAACGTATACTATTTTTCCGAAATACATAAACAAAACATTGTAAACCCATTGTTATTTCATTTTTTTTAAAAAATAATTCCCCTTTATGATGATTTTTAAGTTTAAACTACATATTTTTATGAATGAATTAACGTTTGATTAACGTTTTCGCTTACCTTCAGATGGTAAACAATTAATCCTGCTAAGAGAAACATTTTACCCTCCCTTGAACAAATCCCTGATTGATGTACTACTTAACTGCACGAAACAATGATGAATCACACTTCGGCAGCTTTCAGAAAGAATTTGGAGGCTGCTATCTTAGAACTCGGAACGCTGGCATGTCCCAGCCTGGAATGTACTGACTTAATCGACTCTCGCAAAGTCGTTGACAAAAAGAATCAATTGCGAGTCGTTTACTGGTGTCGTAACGCTCAATGCAAACACCACGAAACGAAAAGCTTCAGGATTCCTCTCAATGGCGAACGAGCACCTGCTGGTTATTAAATTCCGACACGAAAGCTAATTAGTTATTTCCCCCATCATTTTCCCATTCCGTATCAAACAACTTTTATAAACACCTAAACCTTAAAACGGATCGTATTAAGCAGGATGTTTATGCCTGTTAGTTTAACTGTTATTTAGGCTGTTCTCTGGGTAAGAATATTTCCGCCATCATACAACGAGCACTTCCTCCGCCATAAGTCTCTATCGTCCGGATATTACTATGCAGGATGCGGGTATGCTTTTCAATGGTTTTAATTTGTTCATCGGTTAGTGATTCAAAAGCTTGAGTAGACATTACCAGGAATGTTTGCCCCTCTTTATTCCGTACTTGGAGCATGTTGCCCGCAAAAGCATTCATCTGGTCCAGGCTAATCTCAATCATCTCTTTATTTGTATCTCTAAACACCTTTACCAACATCTCTCTTTCTGCTGCTTTGGTCACGCTATCCAAGCAAATAACAACAAAGGTTTCCCCTAAAGCCATCATGACATTGGTATGGTAAATAGCAATGTCTTTATCAAAGGCATCAAAAACGACTTTGCCATAACCAAGCTCTTGGCAAAAGCGATCTAACAAGACCTCATCAGTACGGGGGCTACGACAAGCATAGGCCAGTTTGTTTTGCCGGTCCAGGATCAGGCTGCCGGTTCCTTCCAGGATAATATTGTCTTGTTCTGCCTCTTCTAAATGAAGATGCCTGACCACCTTAAATTGATCTTTTATCGACTTGATAATCTTCGGGTCACGCTCCAATCGACGCTTTTCGGCGTACATGGGGTAGGTGACCATAGTGCCATCCTGGTGCATGGTAATCCAGTTATTGGGAAAAACGGCATCTGGCTTGGCGGGTTGTGGGTTGTCTTGCTGAACAAAGACTTCAATTCCCTCCCGTCGCAGCTTTTTGACAAATTCATCAAACTCCCCGATTGCTAAATGTTTGATCTGTTCCGGACTCAGGCTCTGGTCGTTATGTTGAAAGGCATTACTGGCCGCAGTTTCTTCATTAAACCCAAAATTCGCGGGACGAACCATTAGAATTTGATGAGTGGTTTGGTTAGGCATATTACTTTAAATATTGGATGAAATGATCAACCACAAGTTTAGGAATTTCTATTTGTTTATTGTACAAATAGCGGATATAAAAATCAGTTCGTATTGTATCCTTTTTGCTAATTTCACGTAAATGTACTATCACTCAAGCTATATGCGTGAAAAATATTTTCCCACTTTCAATATACCAGCAATAGCCATTCTCCAGTGATTTTTTGAGAAAAACTACGCTTTATCATTCATCTTTCTACGAACCAAATGGTGGTAGAAAAAAAAGGATTGACCATGAAGCTTCAAAGTTTTTTTACAAAAAGTTCATCTAACGGCCTCTTCAAATCTCTGGCCTTTATTTTCGGCTCTGCTATCTTTCTCGGTGTCTCAGCTTTTAGTATCCACCAATATGAGACAATTAACCACCAAGGAAAGACCATTCAACACCAACATGATAAAATAACGGAGTTAAGATCTTCTTACCTGGACCATAATTACCTCAATGAAGAGTTGGCCGATGAAAACAAGATCCTGCAAAGAACCATTGGAGATTTGACCGACAGTATTGCCACGTTGCATATCCAGATCTTTAACTTACAGAAGGTGGTTAATCGCCAGGCGAGTACCATTCAAAAATTAAAAGGACAGATCAATAATTTACAAACTCAATATGCCAGCTTGAAATCTGAAATCACTACCTTGAGTAAGGCCGAGACGATTGACAAACCTAAGATCAAGCAGCTGGAACAACAGAAAACGGAGATACGCGAAGAAATAAAGGAACTGGAAGTAGCAAAAGAACAAACCGTGGCAATACATGATAATGTTACGGAAGAGCTGATGGCTCGGCAGGTTCGTGAGGCAAGGTATCTCAGACTTTCCTCTATTATCAGCAATACACAAATCAAGTTTAAGAACATCACCTTATTAGAACAAAAGAATGGAAAGCCTTTACAGCGCTTATCTAAAAATGATAACAAGTGGCGGTACACTATGCTTGAATTTTTCCTGGAACATGAGCACCTAAAGACCTTAATCGACGAGCGTTTTATTGTCAAAATTATTGATGCAGATAACCATAAAGTACTTTCCTATATTGAGCAGAATCCAAGTTTTCCCGAAAGTTCATTAGACACCAAAGGTGCTGCTTTCCAGTTTGATGGAAACATGATAGAGCTGGCGTTCTATAATAATACTTTAAAAAAGGGGAAGAATTACGATTTAGAGATTTTCTATATTGCTGATGATGGGAAGGAATACCTTTTGAGCAACGGCTCGCGTTCACTGATCATGAATCGGAGGATGCTAAATCTGAAATGATCCGGTACTAAATTATCTATGCGGGTAAGCCACGGGACAAATGCCAGGTTTATTCCGGTGCATTAACGGGCTTTATTCGGCATCCTCGTTGCTTCAACAGACGCAACACTCCTTTTCCTCCGGTCAAGTGTCCGGCACCTATCGCTGCAACCAGGGATTGCTCTTGCATTAATTCTATGATCCGATCCGCCATTCGTTCATTGCGTTGATAAAGAAGTACCTTCCGTAAACCATGCAGGCTTTTCTTTGCCGCACGATGTAGCTGCCGCAAGTCCCCTCTTTCATAAAGCGCAACTGTTTGTAAAAGCTGATGACGAAAACGCGTGAAATGCTTCCCTGTCCAAACCAAGGCCTTCACCTGATCTTTTAGCGGAATAGCCTGCATAATGCCCAACTGCTCAGCAAAAGTTTCTATACCTAGCAATTGCTTTCCTTGTTGATCGGCGTATTTCCAAAGTTCCTCATCTAAGGAAAAGGGCATATCCTTAGCCAGAATTTGGCCGGCTAACATATTATTAAAAAGGACGGGTTGGTTATAGCGGAATTGGTTGAGGTCTAAATCAACTGCTTTAAGAAACTGTCGGCGTATCTTTTGGTACACTTTGGGGCGAATGAATTGATCCAAGCTGTACCCTGGAGGAAGGGACATGGCTTGTGTTGCTGCCAAGGGATCTGTAGTACGAAAATCAAATTCAGTAGCGAAGGCTTCACAACTGTCTATTTTTTCACAAACCAGGTTATAATAGCTAAATGCTTTACGATCTCTGACATGCATCGTACCAAAGAGATAAGAGCTGACACCTTTGCCCGGCATATGTATTTCCCAGAGTAAACTTTGTTTTTTAGCCATTATGCTGGATCTCAAATAATAAAAGCCGCTACTATCTTTAAAAACAGCAGCGGCTTAAAAGCTTATCTATAACAAAACTTATTCGTAATCATAAGGAAGCAGCTTAGAATCTTTGACAGTAGATAATGTCATTAGCGTTTTTAAGCGCTCGATCTCCTCGATTTGAGAAAGTGTTTTGAATAATAATTTTTCGTAGGTAGGAATATCTTTACAGATAATTTTGATCAGAAAGTCAGCTTCACCGGTAATAATATAACATTCGGTAATTTCTTCGATCTCTTCGATCTTTTGTAAAAAGTGATTCAAGGCATTTTCTTTTTGCCATGCTAATGACACTAATACAAAGGTCTTGACATTTAATCCAATTGACTGTTGGTTTACAATCGCATGGTAACTTTCAATAATTCCTGTACTTTCCAATTTTTTAACCCGCTCTAGTGTTGGAGCAGGAGAAAGTCCTATTTTTTTGGATAAATCCAAGTTGGTAATCTTACTATTTTCCTGAAGAATTTTCAGGATATGCAAATCAATTTTATCTAATTTTTCGCTTGCCATAGGATAATTTTTTTAACATTTTACTTGCTGACAAATAAAAGAGTATTTTTTAATGAAAGTAATTAGATTTGTTTGTCAGTGGTGTTAAGGGAAATTTCGGCGCAAGATATTGTTTTTAGAATAAAAAACCAATAAAATAAAGAAATAGCTTCGTAAATTTTATTTAATCATAAAAAAACAGGGCATTTAGTAATATTATTTGGAAGTATGAAAGTATCTCCACTCCTGTAATCACTAATTCCCTTGTGTGACTTTTCCTCTTGTGTAGGTCAACCATCAAATAGACAGTCGTGAATAGTTTCATTTTTCAATGGTTTTAGCAGACAGAAAAAAGGTGTTTCAAGCAATAGCCCGAAACACCTTTTTTAATGAGACAAGTGTACTTGCCTTGAAATAAAATGGATTACGGCCAAATACCCAGTGCCAAATAATCCGAACTGATTTTCTGTAATGCGTTCACAAAAGCAGCGGTCCGTAAATCCGTAATTTTTTTCTTACGTTTCTTCACTTCACGGATTTGGCGGTATGCTGTTATCATCGTTTCTTCCAGTCCGGATCGAACCAGGTCAACTTCGTCTGCTCCTCGTGTTAGCAAGTTTCGTTCTTTTAGACCAACGACTTTTCCAGTCATATTTTCTACCAGATTCACCAGACCGGTAAACGCTTCGCTATTGAATTGTTTCTCCATCCGACCAAAACGAACGTGGGACAAGTTTTTTAACCACTCAAAATAAGAGACCGTCACACCACCAGCATTGATATACATATCAGGGATGATCATTATGCCTTTACTCAACAATACTTCTTCGGCAACAGCGGTAATTGGACCGTTAGCCGCTTCAGCTATGATTTTAGCTTTTATCCGTGACGCATTATCATGACGAATTTGATTCTCCAATGCAGCAGGAATGAGGATGTCACACTCCACTTCCAACACCTGTTTCCGCTGGGACATTGCTTTTGCTCCAGCGAAATTAGTAATTGAGCCAGTAGCTTTACGATGTTTATGCAGTGCTTTGATATCTATCCCTTTTGGATTATAGATAGAACCGTCCCATTCCGCAATTGCAATTATTTTCGCATCTCCTTCTTCTTGCAGAATACGAGCCGCATGATAGCCCACATTACCAAATCCTTGAACAGCTATAGTTTTTCCAGCCAGCCCCGGGGTCAGCCCCAGTTCTTTCATATCATCCGCATTGGATACAGCCTCTTTCAAGCCATAGAAAACGCCACGTCCAGTTGCTTCATCCCTTCCACGGATACCGTGTTGATTAATCGGTTTTCCGGTTACACAGGCAGCAGAGTCGATCTCTCCGGAACGGAAAGAGTTATAGGTATCCAGGATCCAGGCCATCTCACGAGCGCCTGTTCCGTAATCCGGTGCAGGTACATCTATACCAGGACCAATAAAGTTTTTCTTAACTAGTTCAGCGGTATAGCGACGTGTGATCGCTTGCAGCTGTGCTGGTGTATGATCACGAGGAGAAATTTTCACTCCTCCTTTTGCTCCGCCAAAAGGTACATCTACAATAGCACATTTGTAAGTCATCAAAGAAGCAAGCGCCATGACTTCATCTTGATTTACTTTTTGGCTATAGCGAATGCCCCCTTTGGTAGGCAAACGGTGATGGCTATGTTGTACACGGTAAGCTTCCACTACCATATAGTCTTTACCGACTTTAACCGGGAAGCGCATTGAATAAACCGAATTACAAACCTTGATCTGTTGAAGCAGACCAGCTGGTAAGCCGGTATGTGCTGCCGCCTTATCAAAATTACGGCTTACACTCTCCAGGAATGATACCTGGGCGACAGGTTGTTTTTTACTCATCGTCAGTTATTTGATTTTCTAATTTGGTTAGTTTACGTTCAAGAGACATTAAAAATAATATTAAACCAATGAACATGGCTATAATTACCGCAACGACAACATAAATCTTACCCACGGATCGCATAAAGTCTGGATTGTCGCTTTGGGCACCTATAGTGTTCACTATAATTACTTGTATTAACAGTAATGAAATCGCAATTTTTTTCATGATAAATAGGTTGAGCGTAATGGTGCCCGCAATTCGGGCTAAAACTCGGTTTATTTTTCTAGTTTACCAAATTATTTAGGGCTTGTTTTTAGAATTGAAAAAATGGCGTAAAAAGCAGCCAGAATTATACATTTAAAACCTCCTGTCCGATCATTTTTGCCAGGCTACAACTTCGACCCAACTATCTTTTTACATAATCCGACTTGGCGTACCATCTTTCTTTTAATGCTTCATATCGATAAGTTAACTGTGCCACCCAAACACCTAACAAGGTCCATCCGATTACTGCCGGGTAGAATACCATGCGCATGGTGTTGTCCAGGTCATCTCGTCCAAAGCCAGGATTACCACCAGCTCCGGGATGTAAACTTCCTACCATTCTGGGAATCACAAAAAGTAGAGGGATCATTGCTGCAAAGGCGAAAATATTAAAAACAGCGGAGATGCGTGCACGTTTCTCAAAATCATCAAATGACATGCGCAGCACAAAATACGCGGAGTAAATTAACACACAGATTGCTGCCATATTTTGTTTTGGGTCAAAGCTCCAAAATTCACCCCAGGCAAATTTTGCCCAAATGGCGCCCGTTACCAAACCTAAAATTCCATAAAGCAAACCCACCTGGGTTAGCGCCATTGCCTTATGATCATAGCTCATCGTGCCAGAGAGTAAATACCGGATGCTGGCATATACACTTCCCAATAGAATCAGGATCATTCCAAACCAAAGGGGTACATGAAAATATTGATTTCTTATTGTTTCAACAATAATATTCCGGTAGGGATAGGTCATCCCTTCATGTGAATGGAGTTTATTAATTTCCGTCTTTGGCCAGGCTGCCGAAGCTGCTGCTATATCTACTGGTTTGGTCTGGGTCACCTGCACTGCAGTAGGTAAAATTGTGGCACCATCAATAGAATTATCGAGAATGAGTGTAGCTTCTTTGGCTTGAGAATCAAAAGGTAGCTGAGCAGGGATTTGAAAATTAGCCACGAGTTGTCGGTCATCAATTATTTCAACCTTATTCGCCTGCAGCAAGTGATCATCATCAAATTTCAACCAGGCCCTTACTGATTCCGCGTTTTTCTGATAATAAGTATTGTAACCGGTCACCTGCATACGTAAGACTTCACCTGCAGCTGCCTTCATTGGGGATACAGCACGTATACCTGGCTTAAGCGGAACGAGTAAACCTGCTAGGAAGGTGTATAATAAAAGGACTACGGCAAGTATTTTCCACCAATTCTTCATAATTGATTTTATTTTACGATATCAATCTCTCCATAAAAAAGGAAACAGCACTAAGGCAACAGCCACCAGTATCCCATCAATTGCCAGTAAGGTAAATATATCCTGCCCCACACTGGTATCGTTGATCAAGCCCAACGCATCCGCACTGATTTTTATCAACGTGGCCAGGATGGGAATGACTACCGGAAAGCCAAGAATCGCCATTAACGTAGCACTGTTACTCGTTTTCGATGCAATAGCAGAGATAAAGGTAAAGGCAATGGAAAATCCAAGGCTTCCCAAAATCATTGCCTGCCAAAATAAACCAGCTTTACGCACTGGGTTGTCTGCAATAATACTTAGTACGGCAAAAGTGAGCAAGGAGAGGCTAAATAGTAAAAAACTATTGTAAATTATTTTTGACAAGATGATCGCCAGCGGAGAAGCCAGTTGGTAATAATAAAGTTGGCGCTCCGTATTTTCCTGGACAAAACTCTTTGCAATGGCATTTACCGAGGCAAAAAGAATAATAATCCAAAAAACTACGTTCCAGGTATTAGCCGGGATACGAATAAAAGCCGTGTATACAATAAATACCGTTGACAGGACATACAGCAAAATACCACTAATCGCATACTTTTGTCGCATCTCCAACAAGAGTTCTTTTCGTAGAAGCAGGTATATAGATTTGAATAATGGCATTTGCCGCAAAGTTAGCAAATTGTTTCAAGCCGGAGGTTAGCTGAAGTGTCATTATAGCTTGACAAAAAGCCAGCTGATATTTTAATGCAACCCTTCTACCTAGCCCAGCCACTGAGAATGCCGGTAATCGTATTTAATATTGCATATATCAACTTCTCTGGCATAACTTATGATACATTTTATCTATATAATTTAACCCCTTTCTACAAGATTTGAAGAAAACGGCAAATTTGAATATCTTGCAGGCTAAATTAATCCCTAATTTATGTACCGGTTGATGAGAAAAATGAACGTGGTGTACCTGGCTTTGGCAATTTTCTTTCTTTCTTCTTTTTGTCCTCCCAATACTGATTTTTATTATCATAAGGTTCCAGCACAAAAAGGAGATAATATTTCCGCTTTCCTACAACGCTATGAATTGCACACGCCATCCTGCAATGTCAAGCAATTCCTTAAATTAAATGAGCTTTCTGATACCGACCAGTTAATAGCCGGTAAACCCTATTATCTGCCTGCTATGATCTATACCTATAATGGTAAGAGTATTCGCTCGACGATCAATATTGATACCTGGCAACAGGCCATTCGCATTAAGAAATACAATGAAAAGTTATTAAAGAATAATTTGAGAAAACAAACTATCGCTGCCTCAAACGTGCTTTGGGTTCCGTTCAGCGAGTTGTTTTGTGAGTCGGGGGCTCCTGCCCTTGCTGATAAAGAGAAGACAAATGTACACCCTACCAGTCCTGATAAATCCAGGATGAATGCGCAGAAAAAGGTAGATGATAAGGTCTTAGCTTCTACTAAAAAAATTAGCGGTTATCGGAAATTTTCCATTTTTGGAGAAAAACATGCCTATATCCCATTGAAAGACAACTCTTTGCGGGGAAAAGTATTCTATGTTGTCAGTGGTCATGGTGGGCCGGATGTCGGTGCTATTGGTGAGCGGGATAATAAGCGCTTGTGTGAGGATGAGTACGCCTATGATGTTTCCCTTCGGGTGGTTCGCAACTTACTGGAACATGGCGCTTTGGCCTATATGATTACCCGTGATCCTAATGATGGGCTCCGAGATGGTAAGTATCTTGAATGTGATTATGATGAGTATTGCTGGGGCGATTATCGGATTCCTCGCTCACAAAAGAGCCGGCTTTACCAACGCTCTGATGCCATCAATACGTTATATGAGCGGCATCGTAAACAAGGTATTACCGAACAATATACGGTCGTGATCCATATTGATTCCCGCAGTAATAACGCCAATACAGACGTGTTTTTCTATTATTACCCAGGGAGTAAATCCGGGAGAAAACTGGCCAAGAACATGCACAATACCCTCCGTAAGAAGTATGGAACGCATCGAAAAAATGGTAAGTATAAAGGAACAGTCAATTCGCGGGACCTCCATATGCTACGGGAACCTAAAACGGCTTCGGTATTTATCGAATTAGGTAATATTAGAAACCGTTATGACCAACAAAGATTTATGCTAGCTAATAATCGGCAAGCCCTGGCCAACTGGTTATACGAAGGATTGATTAAACATTAGAGCAAGGGAAAAAGGGCCAAACCTGGAGAACGTTTTTTAAAGTAGATCAACGATCTAAAAAGATCATTGGACACCCCCTTTGCCCCCTCTTCCCCCTTTGCCCCCTTTGTCCCCTTTGCCCCCCTACTTCACAACTACCTCCTGCCTGTTCTCCACCTCTCCAATACTATTCACTGCTTTCAATGCTTCCCGAAAAGCCTGTCGACGAAAATGATCATCCGGACTGGCTTCCAACGGAACGGCACAATGAAACAAATCATACGTCTGATTAAATTG
>CBDUIU010000051.1:0-11768 GCA_965367335.1 uncultured Saprospiraceae bacterium | reverse complement strand
CGATCAGAATATTACCAGTGTGCGTATAAGCGCTACCAGTTATCGTGACCGTATGCCCTGACTGGATAATAATAGTATCGCTGGCCGCAGGCGTAGAAACACCTCCCCAGGTACTGGCGGTATTCCAATTGCCGTCTTGAGTAGAAGTGAAAATTGCTGCATCTATTTCCCCTAAACTAAAAAAAAGGAAAAAGAGGCTTAGTAAATAGTGATTAGAGTGGTTCATTTTACTGGGATATTACTGAGTTGAGTGAAAGACATTTCAAAATGGAGAGGGGAAATGATAAGTTGGAAATGTCAGAAAAATAAATCTGGGAGGATTGGATAAACTCAGGTGTGTATATTTGGTAGTTTACAATTATGCATATATTATGCCAGAATGACATAATATGAATTTTAACTTATTGATTAATAGCTGTTTATAATCTAATTTTTGTTGGAGCCTATCTAAGTGTATTTGTTAGGGGCTCAATTCTATACCCTTCGATTCTAATATTTCTAAAAAATAGCTATTATTGACGAATGATGGAGGAACAAATAAAACAACCTTATCAAGCTGATTGCGTCA
This sequence comes from uncultured Saprospiraceae bacterium, assembly GCA_965367335.1. Taxonomy (GTDB): domain Bacteria; phylum Bacteroidota; class Bacteroidia; order Chitinophagales; family Saprospiraceae; genus CBDUIU01. The sequence continues at coordinate 11,200 of CBDUIU010000051.1, read as the reverse complement.
TCGTTGGTGGTGGGCTTGCAGGTATCTGTACCGCATTAGAACTCCTGGATGCTGGCAAAAAGGTACTGATTATAGATCGGGATAAACCAAAAAATTTTGGAGGTTTAGCGCGTTGGGCTTTTGGTGGGATGTTCTTCGTCAATAGCCCTCATCAACGTCGTGCAGGGATCAAAGATAATATTGAGCTCGCTATAAACGATTGGTTTTCCTATGCAGAATTTGCTGAAAATGAAGTTTGGGGGAAGAAGTGGGCGGAGCAATATATTCACCTTTGTACGGATCATTCTTATCACTGGTTAAGGGATAAAGGCCTAAATTTTTTTCCGGTAATCAACTGGGCGGAGCGTGGTTTATTTCAGCCCGGAAATTCTGTTCCTCGCTTTCACATAGCTTGGGGAACGGGTTGGGGTTTGATGGAAACGTTGGTTCAACAGATAAATGGTCACCCCAAGTCAGGTAATTTGAAAGTAATATTTGAGCACCGTGTGCTGGATATTATTGTTGAAAACAGTGTAGTCAAAGGAGTGCGAGGCGTCAAAGAAGTTGAAGGGCAGCCTTTTGCGGCCATGGCGGAGGTCGTTGTAGTAGCTACAGGCGGTATCAACGGCAGCATCGAAAAAGTGAAAGCTAATTGGCCTCAACAATGGGGCGCACCTCCACAGACGATCTTAAATGGTGCACATAAATACGCTATTGGTGATCTACATGAAGCTACTAAGCGTATCGATGGAAATATCGTCAATTTAGATAAACAATGGAATTACGCTGCAGGAATCCGTCACTATGCACCTCGTAAAAAAGATCATGGACTTAGTTTAGTCCCTTGTAAATCTGCGCTGTGGTTAAACTACCAAGGTAAGCGTATCGGCCCTGTACCTTTAGTCACTGCTTATGATACTCGATACCTGATAGAGCGAATTTGCCAGGAGGAACAAAAATACAGTTGGCAGGTATTAAACATGTCGATTGCCAAAAAGGAGTTTGCTATTTCCGGGGCAGAGCATAATCCGTTAATAAGAGATAAAAAATTTGTTTCTTTTATTTTACAGACCTTGTTCAGTGGGAATCGGAAGTTAGTACAGCAGATGATTGATAATTGTGAGGATGTTGTTATCGGTAATTCTTTGGAGGAACTAAAAGATAAAATGAATGCCGTGACGGGCGAGAATCACGTGACTCTAGATCACCTTCGTGCGGCTATTGAACCCTACGACGCTCAAATCGACAAAGGTAAAGCCTTCCACAACGACGAACAATTACGTCGCATCGCTCATGCCAGACAATACCGGGGCGATCGTGCCCGCACCTGTAAATTCCAGAAGATTAATGATCCCAATGCCTATCCTTTAATTGCTATCCGGGAATTTATTATCTCACGGAAAAGCCTGGGTGGTATTCAGACAGACTTGTCTTGCCGTGTACTTACAACTCCGGATAACAATGGTGCACAGCAAGCCCTTGAAGGCTTGTACGCAGTGGGGGAAGCAGCGGGGTTTGGCGGCGGCGGTATGCACGGAATTCGATCTTTGGAGGGAACATTTTTAGGGGGCTGTGTGATTACAGGAAGAGTGGCAGGCAGAGCAATCCTCGGGAAGACATTGTCATGATATAATTATCGCAGAGACTGATAAAAATTGCTTTAACTTATAAATAGTGATTTAACCTTTTTATATTTCTCATATGACAATCAATACAACCCTTATTTCTAACCTGATCATCGGCGCAGGACCAGCAGGTTTAGCTGTAGCAGGACGAATGCGGAACGCAGGTATCGATTTTGAAATACTGGAAAGTACCGATAAAATAGCTTGGAGTTGGCATCATCATTATGATCGATTGTGTTTACATACGGTCAAAGAACTTTCCGCTCTTCCTCATTTACCTTTGCCGGATGCTTTTCCTCGTTATGTGCCACGAGAAGATCTGGTAAAGTATTACGAAGCCTACGCAGAACATTTTGAAATTAAACCTCACTTTAACACAAAAGTCATTAAGGTAAAGAAATCGGAAAAAGGATATTGGTTCGTAAGTACTGAAGATGGACGGGAGTTTTGCGCTAAGCGAGTAGTCGTTGCAACGGGGGTAAATCGCGTACCCTATAGCCCATATTGGGAGGGACAAGCACAGTATACGGGAAAGATTATACATAGCCGTTTCTATAAAAATCCGGAGCCATTTATTGGAAAAAGTGTTTTACTCATTGGGATGGGCAATACTGGTGCGGAGCTGGCACTGGACCTCAGCGAACGTCAGGTTGAAGTGGCTATCTCTGTAAGAAGTCCGGTGAATATCGTCCCTCGTGATATCAATGGACGGCCCACCCAACTGACTGCCCGGCAATTAGCCAAGCTTCCGTTTGGCATTGGTGACTGGCTCGGAACACAAATACGTAAGCGTATTGTAGGGGATCTGTCAAAATATGGTTTACAAACGGCTACGATGTCACCTGCAAAGCAACTCAAAGAAACAGGTAAAACACCAGTTATTGACCTTGGGACATTGGAGCAGATTAAAAACGGGAAAATTAAAGTACTGCCGGATATTGCCACTTTTACGGATAATGGCGTGGTGTGTAAAGACGGGAAAGAATATGTGTTTGACGTAGTGATATTGGCAACTGGCTATAAAGCAAAAGTAGAAGATTTTGTCGAAGGTGTAACCAGAATGTTAGATAAATATGGTGTTCCCAATTCTCCGATTGGTAAAGGCGAATTTCAAGGACTTTATTTTGTTGGTTTTGATAATTATAAACTAGGAGGAATCCTGGGAACAATTTACTCGGATTCAAAGACCGTAGTGGAGGAGATTATCAGCAGCGAAGCTTGATGCGGTTACCTACGCTTTTATTTTGTATTCACCAATTGTATTCCATTTGGCTTCAACTCAATTAAACGCTGTTTATATAGATTGCCAATTGCTTTTTTAAACGTCTTTTTACTCATTCCTAGCAAGTCAATAATGTCAACCGGAGAGCTCTTGTCCGTCAAGGGTAAAAAGCCATTATGCTCTTTTAAAACAGTTAGAATTTTTTGGGAGTTAGGGGCAATATTCTTATATCCTTGTTGTTGTAAACTCACATCTACTTTACCATCTTCTCTAATGTTTTTGATATACCCCTTTAGGGAATCACCGGTCTTAATTTCCTGAAAGATTTCATTATAATACAACAAACCGATATACTGGCTATTAATAATAACATTATATCCAAGATCCGTAGAATCAGCTACCAGTAAATCTACCGCTTCTCCAACCGTGGTCTCAGGCTCTGGTTCGATATAGCGTTTGATATGATTGGTGGCGACCAGGCGATCTGTTTTTTCATCCAATAACAAATAAACTACATATCGCTTACCTACCTCCATTCTTTCTCGTTGTTCCTTAAAAGGAACCAAAAGATCTTTTTCCAAACCCCAATCCAGGAAAGCACCGAATTTTGTCACTGCGGTCACTTCTAAACCAGCAAATTGGTGTAAAGTGATCTTTGGTTTCAACACCGTTGCCGTTAATCGATCTTCGGAATCATTGTAAATGAAGACTTCGATGCGGTCATTAGGCTTTAGTGTTTCGGGGACATGTTTATTTGGGAGAAGCACTTCTTGTCCTTCTTCATCTTCCAGGTAGAACCCATGGATAGTTGCCCTAATGGCAGTCAGGGTATTGTATTCACCAATTTTCATGCGGCAAAGATACTTTTTAATGTGAAAAGGTAAAGGAGTGGATGCTCAATTTCACCTTTTCATAACCCTACCTTTTAATTGTTCTACTTACTTTGGTTTTTTCTGCAGATAGGGAAATCGTTTAGCCGTTCGCCAGGTCATGTTATCAATGATCTGGTTAGCCGGTGATCGCCAGTCTGCTCCTTCTTCAAAAGAAATGGCCCAAAGCAGGGTGCCATCCGTTCCATCAATGACTTCACAGTCTATCGCAATATCTTTATTACGGGGAGAAGGAAGAAAGGGGCCCGCAGTACCTTGAGAGAGTACAAAGACAATATCACTGGCAACGGAAATACCAAAACTGGCCAGGTCAGAGAAATACCGATATTTTTCCACCCGCATGCTGACAACTGCATCCACCTGTAGCATCTCCGCTAACTCCGTGGGATTATCTGTCCAGGCACGGCGAATGTCAATATCATTTTCTGCTAACAGCTGATTAGTAGTAGCAATAGGTTGAATATTGACGACGAGTTCTTTCTTTCTTTTGCGACCATCAGCCCGCATGATCGCTCGGGCCATAGAATATTGAAAAGCCAGACTTTCCGCTTCTTCAATTTGGCGAATATCGTCTTGACTTAAGCCTTTGGGAGGTTGACCCAGAAGAAGGGTATTTACCGGTAACACGGCAATGACCTGATGGTCAGCGGTTTTAGATGAATAGTCTGGTGAATAGAAGCCCTTGTTGCAGGCAGAGGTAAGGAGTAAGCATAGCGTAGCTCCAAAAAAGAAGAGATTATTTTTCATTGTAGTGTAGGCATTATGGGCAGATACGATGTAGGATTAAGGTACGGATTTGTCGACTAATAGTTTGTTAGCGGAAAATTAAATTGCGATACCCTGCTGTTAAAGAGCGTTAAAAAAAGATGCTCGTTGATTTCTCAACGAGCACCTCTATGTTCAAACTTGGATTGATAACTTATTGTATTAGATCCGAGCACCTGCGAAGCTCAGATCGAACTACTTTTTTCTGGTAAAAACAGTTTCTGCGTTAAAGGAATTTTCACTATTTAACACGGTAACGGTGTATTTACCACTTGCCAGGTCATAGTCATTCAGGTTCAGCCATTGATAACCAATGTTAAGTTGGTCAATCCGTTGGTGAAGCACCGTATTCCCTTTTTTATCCTGAATTAAAATTTCAACTGGTTTGCCGACGAAGTCATCCATAACAATATTCAGCTCACCATCAGTTTGAGCTGGATAGATTTCGAAGATATTCATGGTGGTATCATCTACAAGCATTTCGTGATCATTAGCTGGTTTGCGATCGTAAGTCGGCTCATGGTATTGAGCAGCAACAATTTGAGGGATCACTAAAGCAAGGATCAGAAGTTGTAGAAATATGTTCGATTTTCTTTTTTTAGTAGTGTACATAGAATTAGATTTGTTAGGTTTTTAGAATAAGCTTTTGAAACTTCTAAAATCATTCGTAAAAACGGTAATGACATTAAGTCATTTTATCAGTGTTTTAGCCTATTCAAGTCGTAAGTAACATGGCAATTCTGCCCCACAGGGTACAATGAATTCTGGCTTTTGTCACGCTTACCGATTTACGTTTTGTTTTTGCATTTATATTGTAATTTTCTTTGGCTATTGCCAGTATTTTAAAAATAATAATATCAAATTTAAATTTCGTAAATAGTATTTATTCCAAATTACAATACAAATATACGGCCTTTTATAAGAGTGTAACCGAAATTAATTTGGTTTTGTTCAATATTTAATACAAACTTAACAAGCTGTTTACTTCGAGAAAAGAACCCTTTTTTATAAGAAATTGATACAAGGTTTGGAGAGAGAGAGTCCGACAAAATGGAATTTGGCAAATGCGGGTATGTACGAATGAATTTAGAAGTTTTATTCGGAGATCTTTTTTAAAAAAAAGATGACAAAAGCCCTTTTTTAAAGATAAAGTGATGAGTTATTTTTTCCTTTTATCGGCAAAACAGACTAGTTCATCGAATCGTATCTGACATATGTTGCTAAATTGAACATTATCTATGGTGGTTTGTAACTAAACTTGTAAATTCGCTGGAATTCATCAAAACCTTCAAACCTTATTTATAACCAATACTCAGTATGAAATATCTTAATTTAACCCTACTGTTTTGTTGCTTTGTGGTGTTTACCCAAGCGCAAAACATACCTACTTTTAGCCCGGAGGATATCAATATCCCATACAAAAAGTACGTCCTGGATAATGGATTGACTTTAATCGTTCATGAAGATCACAAAGCGCCAATTGTCGCTGTCAATGTTTGGTACCATGTCGGTTCAAAAAATGAAAAACCTGGGAAAAGTGGTTTTGCCCACCTTTTTGAACACTTAATGTTTAATGGTTCTGAAAATTTCAATGACGATTATTTCCAGGCCCTTGAACGGATTGGAGGTACGGATCTCAATGGAACAACCAATAATGATCGAACCAACTATTTTCAAAATGTCCCCATTGAAGCTTTTGATAAAGTACTTTGGTTAGAATCTGATCGGATGGGACACTTGCTGGGCGCCATCGACCAGGAAAAACTGGACGAACAACGTGGCGTTGTTCAAAACGAAAAGCGGCAAGGTGAAAACCAACCTTACGGGCGTCAGTATGATATCATCACGAAGGAAATGTTCCCAACCGGACACCCTTACTCCTGGACCGTTATTGGTGAAATGGAAGACCTGAATGCCGCTTCTTTAGATGATGTGCACGAGTGGTTTAAGGCTTATTATGGAGCTGCTAATGCTGTTTTGTCCATCGCCGGTGATGTTAAGGCAGATGAAGTACTGGCTAAAGTGAAAAAATATTTTGGGAATATTGCTTCAGGTCCAACCTTGGTCCGTCCGGAAAAAAATATTCCAATGCGTACCGGTGAAACCCGCAAAACTTATGAGGATCGTGTACCCGAATCTCGTATTACAATGGTTTGGAATACACCAGAGTGGGGTACCAACGAATCCAATTATTTAAATCTTGCAGCTTCCGTTTTATCGAGTGGCAAAAATGCTCGTTTGTACAAAAAATTAATCTACGAAGATCAGATTGCCAGCTCTGCTTTTGCCTTTCAATGGGACAAGGAGATCGCTGGAAACTTTGTTGTCCAAGCAAATGTAAAGCCGGGTAAATCTGTTGCTGAAGTGGAAGCAACGATGAATGAAGTGTTAGAGGAATTTTTGAAAAATGGACCGACCCAAGAAGAACTTAAACGGGTAAAAGCACAATATTTTGCCGGGTTTATCAAAGGTGTTGAGCGAATCGGTGGTTTTGGTGGCAAATCTGATATTCTCGCACAAAATACGGTATATGGCGGTGATCCGGAATTCTATAAAGAAAGCCTGGAGGTCATTTCTAAAGCAACAGTGAAAGATGTCCATATGGCAGCCAAAAAATGGCTGAGTGATGGCCGTTTTGTACTGACTTGTAATCCTTTTCCAACATATTCTACTTCCGGCGAAGATGTTGATCGCACTAAGATCCCAGATATGGGTAAACCCTCTACCGTCGCCTTCCCTCCCTTGCAGGAAAAAACCTTAAAAAATGGAATGAAAGTCGTCCTGGCACAACGGGCAGGTGTTCCTACGGTAGTGATGAATATGATGTTTGATGCGGGCTACTCTTCCGATATCACCGGCAAACCAGGTACGGCTTCCTTAGCCATGAATATGATGGATGAAGGAACAGAAAAAATGAATGCCTTACAGATCAATGAATTGACGTCTATGATGGGAGCTTCAATTTCTGCATACTCTGATCTGGATATGTCTTATGTAAGTATGAACACTTTGAAGCCAAGCATTGATGCCAGCCTGGATTTATATGCGGATATCATTCTCCGCCCAGCTTTTCCAGCAAAAGAATTTGATCGGTTACAGGCAGAACAAATGTCTCGTATTCAGCGTGAAAAAGCACAACCTACTCAAATGGCAATGCGTGTTATGCCTAAGTTTCTTTATGATAAAGGCCATCCTTACAGCCTACCCATGACCGGCTCCGGCACGGAAGAAAGTGTAAAAAGTATGTCTTTGGAGGATGTGAAAAAGTTCTATGGTAACTGGATAAAACCGAATAACGCTACGCTAGTTGTGGTGGGAGATCTAACCATGGAAGAGTTAGCGTCTAAGTTGGAGAAGCGTTTCGGAGATTGGAAAACCGGGAAAACACCTAAGAAAAATATCTCTACCGTTAAAGCGACAAAAGGCAATGTTTTATACTTGATGGATCGTCCTGAGTCACAGCAGTCTGTAATTATGGCGGGTGATTTGGTGCCTAGTTATGGGGAAGTTTCTGAGATTGCAAGGGAAGCTTTTCTAAATGTATTTGGTGGAGAGTTTACTTCTCGGTTAAACATGAATCTGCGGGAAGATAAACATTGGGCTTACGGTGCCCGGGCCTTTCTGATGAACGCTAAAGGACAACGGCCGCTGGTTGCTTACGCTCCGGTACAAACAGATAAAACGAAAGAGTCTGTGATTGAGATTAAGAAAGAAATGGAGGCCATCACCACTGTACAACCGGTAACAAAGGAGGAATTTGAGAAGACTACGGGTAATACGATTTTGCAATTATCAGGGCAGTGGGAAACCAATCGGGCAGTTGCTGGTTCTGTGCAGAATATTATCAAATACGGATTGGATAAAGACTATTACCAAAAATATGGGGATATGGTCCGCAACCTGCAATTAGCAGATGTAAATGAGGTGTCTGGTAAAATCCTGCAACCTACCGAGTACCGCTGGTTTATTGTAGGAGATAAGGAAAAGATACTTCCTGGCCTGAAAGAACTCGGATTCGAAAAAATTGTGCTGGTTGACCCGGACGGGAATCCATTAGAAGAAATTAAATCTGAAGTAAAACCTTAAGCCTTCGGCTAAGTCGATACTAAATCCAGGAAGCGCAGCAAGAGAAATCTTTTGCTGCGCTTTTTTTTGAACGCTACAATCCAGAGACCTAAGAAAAAGATAATCTCAGGTGAAATTAAAGCAGAACCCTAATCCTTCACTATCACATTTACACTTTAATTCCCTAGCTTTGTGCCTGTTACTATTTTTCAACTGGCAACTCGCCTATCAACCTTCGTTCGCCGATTGCCAATTCAAAATCTTTATATGAAAATCCTAAAGACACTCTCCTTTTTTACTTTTTTTATTTTCTTCACCTCCTGTATGACCATCAAAGATCAAATTTGGGTTAATAAAGATGGTACGGGCAAGCGTCAGATGATGATTGATATGAGCGAGGCTTATCCAATGATGAAAATGGGACTGGCTCAGGAGATGGATAAAGAAAAGGAAGATGGCGAACCGGAAGACGAATCTGATAAAGAATTAATGGAGCTGTTTGCCAAAGCGATGGAGGAAGGAAAGATCGATACGCTAATGTCTCCTCCCTCAGATGATAAAAATAATAATCCGTATGTAGCAGACCAAAAAGTTCGTTTACAGATTGATGATGAACAAGGCCTTTTTGCGATGACCATCATTCAGGATATCACAGATGTTTATAAGATGGACTGGAGCGAAACCGGCTCTGATGATATGATGAACTTGAATGAGTCACCTTCCGGAGGTGCTGAGGACAACCCATTTGCCGGACTGTTTGGTGGTGGTGACGATGAAACTTTCCCTAAGCTTAATCTGAAGAAAAAATTGATGACGATTAAGAAGAAAAAAGGTGAAAAACCGGAAGGAGAAGAAAACGCCGAAATGGAACAGATGCTAAATATGTTTGCGGGAAAAGGAGCCTACACCTACATCGTTCATTTTCCAAAAAAAGTAAAAAGGATAAGCGGAAAAGGAGTGGTTAAGAAAGATAAAAAAACCATTGAAGTCACGATACCTCTCAAAGAGCTTTTTAACCCGGAGTCAGTATATGATATATCGGTAAAATTCAAGTAAATTACTGCTTATAAGGTTGGAAAAACCCTACGTTTCAAGGTGGAATGTAGGTTTTTTTTTATTCCTCACTCCCTAATGCTTTAAAATCATTTTTGTTAATGAACTTCAATATTCGTTTATCTGAGGGGATGGTAAATGCATTGCTAAATTCCTCAAAACTTTCAATTCCGGTTACAGCTTCTTGACGGCTGATATTCAGGTTTTTCCGATGATCAAAAAACAGGTAAATCATGGCGATGATAAATATTCCTGTTGTCGTTCCGGCAAAAACCGGATCTTGAGAAATATTGTGATCCGTGTGATAGTTGGGAATCACCCAACCAATAAGCCAGTCGTAAATTGGATTCGCCAAAGAAACGATTGCCAGCAGCACCATTATAAAAAGCCCAAAAGCATATAATTGCCAATTAAAGTGACGTTGAAAATTCCGCCACAGATCCCTTTGATGCTGAATGGCAAACAAAAGATAGTCACTCAGGGCAATGGATTGGTCCTCCTGGATTTTCTCAAAATCAAACACAGGAAAGCCTCGAAGTAGGGTAGAGGGTTGAATATGTGAATTTGCGTGTTGCATGACCACAATCGGAATACCTTTAACAGAGGCTGCCAAAATTTCTGAATCTACAAATGAAGTTTTCTGAGCGTCAGGGATGACCACCATTGCGTGGGATTTTCGAATATGGTCTCTCACCCATTTTATCACATAATCATGGGTGTAATTTGTGCTGAAGGGTAGAAGAAATACGATAAATCCTTGTTGTTCGAGTTGGCCTTTAATAATAGCTGCTTTCTCATTCAATTCACCTTTATGAGAAAGAAATATCCTCGGTTTTTTCCATTGGCTTTGCAGGGTCAATAGCAGAAATAGTAATACTTGTGTAATGATTGCAAAAATAAATAAGGTAGCCAGGTTATGTAAAAATGGGAATTCTACCATTCTGGAAAAAAACGCTTGGGCATGTAACCATTTGCCTGCTTCTGCTACACAAAAAATGTAGACAATGAGTCCAATAAGTCCTAGGAACAGTTTTATCCCCAGTAAAAACTTTTCCTTTAAGTTGCTGGATGTCGGTTGTGCTGACATGAACACAAAATAATAAATATTACTTATTGTCTAACATGAAAATCCCCATCAGCAATACCTTGCTGATGGGGATTTTATCTCTGGTATACCAGGACACAAAAATCTCCGGATGTTTTTCTGTTGTTACATCATATCAAAAGCCTGAACCAGGAAGGTGAAGAAAAAGGGAAAAGTAACCCAACACCATTCTGGTAAGAAGATCAAAAATGCAACACAGGCCAACAAGGAGATAAAAGTGTAGAGCCAGTATTTTGCGGTAGAGGTATTTGCTGTAGACATAAATGATTAATTTTTGCGCAAAGCTAAGGTTTTTTAATTTCGTTTCAAAGTGATTTTTTCGTAAAGGGAGAAATACTTCAAAGCTTAACGGATCACACGCCGGTGGTTGTTTAGTGCTGCTACTGATAAAGGATCAAGTGAATAGCTACTCTACTCAAAATTACCTGCATCATCTACCTGGTAAATTAAATACCTTTTATCCGACAAGTGAATGAAATTACCCTCTCGCTTTCCG
>CBDUIU010000050.1:0-12095 GCA_965367335.1 uncultured Saprospiraceae bacterium | reverse complement strand
ACCTTGTCTGTATTTTTATTGTTAGGCTATCTGACATTATGGGTCGCGGTGACACCTCACCAACAAGGAAGTCGTTATATCAACAAATGATAAGCATGGGTTTTCATTGCACAACCAATGTTTCACTTATGACATGAAAGGACCGGCCTCCATTTTCCCCTTACGTGGTCTTATGCATCAACTTTTAATAACCTCAAAGTAGAAAACATGAAAAAACAAGTCATCGCTCCCGTCCTATTCCTTTTAAGTGTTATTGCGTTTAATTTATTATTTTGGCAAGAACAACTTGGCGTCAACACCTTGTTATTCACACTCCTGCTCACTGCAGTTTATCGCACTTTATATCCGGAAAGCTTTCTATCACGTTCGGTCCAATTAACCCTGGCTGGCACTTGGCTGGCTGCTTTCCTGGTGACGTGGCATCATTCGCTGATGAGTCAGGTGACGTATATGTTATCCTTACTGGTGATGACCGGAATGGTACATCGCCCACAATTACGCTTTCTGGGATATGGTTTGCTGCTAAGCTTGGTCAGTGCCTTCGAAGTTCCCGTCAAATGCTTTCGAAATTGGCCGGTTAATAACTCTATGCTGAAACAAAGAGTGAGTCGAACATTTTACGTAGCACGGATAACCGTACTCCCCCTCTTAATTGTTTCTCTTTTCTATGTTTTATACATTCAAGCCAGTGACAAATTTGCTAATTTGACTTGGCGCTGGTGGAGCTGGGTAGGAAGCTGGTTTACCTGGCAAATCTCTATAGAACAAGTCATGTTTATACTCCTAAGCATCCTGGTGATGGGCGGTGCGATTTGGAGAAGTAGGATCAACGCGATACCTACCAGCGAATCAGCTGATCGGGAGAACTTACAACGAATAAGAAATAAGACTAAGCCCTTTGTATCTTTTAACTTACCAGACCTTCGAAAGGAGTATCAGATGGCACTTATTAGTATGTTTTCACTAAACAGTCTCCTCCTTCTTTTTAATTTAACTGACCTCAATTATGTCTGGTTGACTAAAGCACCCGCGACGGCCAGTCAACTCAAAGCTTATGTACATGAAGGGACCTACATCCTTATCTTTTCTATTTTGCTGGCTATGGGTGTTTTGCTCTTCTTTTTTCGTAAAAACCTTAATTTTTACCCAAAAAATCAGTTACTCAAAAGTTTAGCTTATCTCTGGGTAGGGCAAAATGCCTTACTCGTACTATCCGTTGCCCTTCGCAATTATCGTTATATCGATGCTTTTGGTTTAGCGTATAAACGGATTGGAGTAGTCATTTTTTTGATATTAGTGTTATATGGTTTGTGGAGCATTATTCAAAAAATACGAGATTGCAAACACAGCTATTTTTTATTTCACCGAAATGCCTGGGCCCTTTACTGGGTGATCCTTTTCGCCTCTACTGTAAACTGGGATATTTTTATCACCCGCTATAACCTGACTCACCTCACCATGAATCCAGTTGATGCCCTTTTCCTGCTACGAGATGTCTCGGATAAGAACCTCTATGTACTCCTGGAACAGCAGGAGCAATTTTTGCAGCGAGAAAGTTATCCTGCTGTTTCCCTTGAGTATAAACAAAGTCAACTTGAAAGAAAAGAACATCAGGTGTTACAAAAAGCAGAAAAATACAGTTGGTTATCCTGGAATTATGCCGATTATCGAAATAGAACATACCTAAATGGCGTTCAAATAAACCAATAGCCAGAAAATACTTAATTTTGTCACGTTTCCTCCAAAAACCGCCTGTTAGTATCGAGAACCCAAATCCCGTAAAAGGAATTAAATCCATCTTCATGGAAGCAGAAAACAGCTTATTGTTAGAGGTCGAAGCCTACGTCTCCAATTTCATCACGGAACAGGTGCCAAAAGAATTTGCTTTTCACGACATTCAACATACCCTCAATGTGGTGAATGCCGTACAGGAGATGGGAAAATATCAAGGTCTAACTATCCAGGAAATAGAATGGTTGCAACTAGCTGCCTGGTTTCATGATACCGGGTATGATAAAGGGGGGCAGGATCACGAGACACGTAGTGCCAGATATGCTCGCGAGTTTCTGAAAGGCCTTGGCTATCCAGAGGAATCACTGAATCAAGTCGTCAATTGCATTATGGCCACCAGAATGCCGCATGAACCTAAAACCATACTGGAGAAGGTCATGTGTGATGCTGATTTAAGTCATTTGGGGAAAAAAATTTACTGGGATCGATGTAGTCGGGTTCGGCAGGAACTCACGCTTACCAAAGGGATGACCATGAGCGACCCGGAATGGATAGACTTTGAATTATCATTTATACAACATCATTGTTTCCATACCTCTGTTGCCCATGAGTTATACGGAAAGCGAAAGAAGAAACATATCAAACAATTACGGAAACAAAAAGCACGCTTTAACCCTACGGAAGTACTCAGCGTAGAAGACATTGCCAAACGTAAAAAGAAAACTGTCAAACGCCCAAGTCTGTCTAACGTTATCACCTCCAATGTACCAAATTCTCAACATCTCAAACAGCTTAACCTGGGCCGTGGTGTTGAAACTATGTACCGCACGACTTATCGGACGCATGTTAACCTTAGTTCTATTGCTGACAACAAGGCCAATATCATGTTGAGCATCAATGCTATTATCATCTCCATTGTTGTCTCCACCCTCGTACCTCGTTTTCCCGAAAATAGTAAATTGATCCTACCCACAGTGATCTTACTAGCTGTTTGTCTGGTTTCTGTAGTGTTTGCCACGCTGTCTACCCGGCCAAAAATTACAGAAGGCCGCTTTAGCCGGGAGGATATCAAAAACAAACGCTCCAACCTGCTTTTCTTTGGCAACTTCTACAATATGAAATTAGAGGATTTTCAGTGGGGAATGACAGAAATGATTAAAGACGCCGATTTTTTGTACAGTTCTATGACCCGGGATATTTATTTCCTGGGGATCGTCCTTGCAAAAAAATATCGCTTTCTCAGTATCTGCTATAACGTGTTTATGTATGGCTTAATCGCGTCAGTTCTGGCTTTCGCCGTCGCATTTTTAAGCTAAAACACTGAAAAAAATCAAACTTCCTTAGTGGTCAATTACTTAGATTTCTTCCAAATAATTGATTATTCTATTTTAAGTTAAACCCTTTTGTTAATTTTCAGGTTTATATATATTAGTCTTTATCTTTAAGGGCATTATTTTTTTATCTGAAAACAATAATTTATGGTTTCTAAAAATATGGAAAAGGCACTCAACGATCAAATCAAGTTAGAGTGTTACGCTTCGTTTTTATATTTATCTATGGCTTCCTGGTGCGATACGGAAGGCTTGGAAGGCTGTGCAAAATTTATGCATCGTCAGTCGGATGAAGAAAGAGGTCACATGATGCGCATTTTTCATTATATCCTGGAAGTAGATGGTCACGCTATTGCGCCAGGCATTGAACAACCTCCTTCGGAATTCAAATCCGTCAAATCATTGTTAGAAGAGGTCTATGCTCACGAACAAAAAGTAACCGCTTCCATCAATAAACTTGTGGCTCTTTGTTATCAGGAGAATGATTACTCTACCTTGAACTTTTTACAATGGTACGTCGAAGAGCAGCGGGAGGAAGAAAACCTGATGCGCACCATTCTGGATCGTGTGAAACTCATCGGTGATGGCCCACAAAGTCTATACTATATAGATAAAGAAATTGATAAGATCAACGCAGCAGAGGAGGCGGCTGAGGCCGCCGCGCCTGAAGCAGAGGCATAAAAAATTGTGGTATCCTGGATAGCGATTGACACCTTAAAAAGGTGGTGTACCCTATCCTGGTCTTTTGTAAGAAGAACGCTGTTCCGGGTTAAGCCAGGACGGCGTTCTTCTTTTTTGCGAAAAAAATCGTAATTTCATAGCCCATTCCTCAAGCATTCAAAGCAGGTGTATTCCGAACGGCTCTTTGTCAAACAAAGAAAACAACACTGATGATGGACGAAATCCTCGATTATCCGGAAGAATTTGACGGCCCCTTTAGTCATTCAACTGAAGTGGTGGCAGTCAAATGGTTTTTTCTGGAGGCCGAGGCGAGAGTTTATGCAGCGCGATTGAGGCAGGCAGACATCCCGTCTTTCGTCTCTAATGCAAATGCCACTACCATGATCCCCTTTGGCGGCGGAGGAATAGGCCTGCATGTTAAAGCTACAGACGAACAAGATGCCCGAGCGATTATTCGAGAATTGGATGAAAACAATCAACGCATCAGGGTGGAGGAATCCTACCATGATTACGACGAAGAGGATATCGCCTATCTCAAGGAAGTCGAAGCGCAAAACACACGCAAAAACGGCCCAATGGCCTATATAATCATCCTTATTGTGGTCCTATCCCTGCTATATGCTATCCTCAATAATTATCGATATTACTAGTTCTCACTAAAATATCTAATCTTTTTGACTGTCACAATACGCGAATATTTGTTAATTCACGATATTTCCTTTATCTTCGCAGCTGTAACCTACTTTTCCCTTTTAATACCAATTCTCGCGGCACTTATTTGTTGCCAAACAATCTATCAGCCAAATCCGATCTCTAGACTTTCCAAGTAAGCAGTAACTTGGTGAAGTACTGTTTGAGTAAAAACAGACTAGAGTGAATACAAATTCATAATCCTTACAAAATAACCGTTAGGTAACTAAAAATGAAGACGCCATCGGAAAATTTACACCGTCTGGTTCACTCAATGACGGCTGCGGAAAAGCGATATTTTAAGCGGCATTACTCCTCGGGGAAAAACATGTTGACAGAATTGTTCAATTTCATCAACAGTCTTTCTACCTACGATGAGGATTTGGTGAAACAACACTTTACTGGCTCCAAACTGGTAAAAAACCTCAAAGTTTATAAGGTACAACTAACGGACCTGTTGTTAAAAAGCCTTGCTTCCTATAACTACAAGAGCAATGTGCGAAGCCGCATTCGTTTTGGCATAGAAGAAGCACATATATTGTTAGACAAGCAACTATATGCCATGGCCAGGGGAAAGATCAAAAAGCTCAAACAGCTTTGTCAGGATAATGAAGAATATGATTACTTGATGTCTGTACTTAAATTAGAAGGGCAGTTTTATACCTTTTATAATATCACACCAGATGCGAATATTGCGAATCTTTTTGAGGAGATCGAAGCCGTAAAAGACCATATTAATACCTTGGTATACCTGCAAAAAATTTCTTCCCAGCTTATTAAATTTACAAACTCCGGGAAGACTTTTGAGGAATTTGAAAACTTCGATGCGATCCTGCAAAAAGTAAATTCTATTGAGCCACAAGGCTTGGTCGAAGCACATTATCGCTTCCAGACATTGGCATCATTGTATGCTTTAAAAGGAGATCGCCCCAAAGAGCTACATTATAAAAAAGCCGGCGTAAACCTTTTTACCGAGCATGAAGATAAAATTCCTGCCAAGGTATCCATGTATTTTAGTGCCATTCATAACTACCTGTCTTCTTGCAATACGCATCGCCAGTTTGATGATTTTGAAGAACAGTTTCGGTTAATAAAATCATTGATTGAACAACATCCCAACCTGGATCGAAATTTTATCTTTATTCTGTATTTGAAAATCCGCTCATTATTCCGACAAGGAAAGTTTACAGAAATAAGCTGGCTACTGGAGAATAAAATCCTGGAGACCGCCAAGCGTTACGAAATGGAATCACCGCTTATCCTTTCTTCGATTTATTTACATCTAGCGGTTACTTATTTATATCGGGAAAATTTCCAAAAAGCTTTACATTACCTGAGAGAAGTCGAAGTTAACCACCTTCATAACCCACCCCCGATTCAGCAAATTAGTTACCTCATTGAAATTATTTGCCACTATGAAACTGAGGCAAAATCGGTGATGGAGAATTTAGTATTTTCACTTAAAAGACGTTCAAAGAAAAAACAACATTACACCCCATTTTTTAAAGAAATGTTGTCTTTTTTTCCAAAAACCATGCGATTAGATCCAGGCGAGCAGGTACCTAAATTTCTGGAGCTTAAACATCAGCTGGATGAATTTAAAACTGATCCTTGTCTGATTGCATTCAATGGCCTGGGCTTAGAGTATTGGCTACTGGCAAAAGTTCAGGACAAGCCGATCTCAACCCTGCTAAAAGAACAAAAATTATCAAATATTAATGCAGGTTAACGCGACGTTTCCTCCTCTCTCACAAAAGCTCTGAAGTATAGGCACTCCCGTATTGCCTCCTGATAAAAATTTGTCCCGGCGTAGTTATCGCGAAGCAAGGTAAAATTACGTTGATAATCATCAGGGAGTTTTGGAATTTCGTTGGAGTAAATATTATAATCGCAAGCCGGGCTAAAAAAGTATTGCTTTTGTTCGCACTTTGCAGCCATGAATGCAGCCCTCGCCGTCAACTCCGGATCATTGCTTAGTTCTACTGCCCGTTCAAAATAACCTAAGGCCATGCTCACATCAACATGCTCAAGGTTGCCATAAGGCGCCCAGTATGCAGGGTAAATGTTGTTTTTCTGATAATACCAGTTCGCACCCGAGCGATATCCGTCCATTACTTCCCAGGCTTGTCCAAAATAGCTCATATTGTAAAAAGCAACGCCAAGCGCATACAAGTGAGTAGCGCCATTGCGGTAGTCAGCCCGTGCTTCGTATTCCAGCTTAAATATTTCTTGAACCAGCTCTACTTTATTGTAGTACTCAATTGAATCTGGTAGTGGACAAAACACACAATCGTTAAGCCTTTCAATAAAAGGATTGTATTGATAGTTATCCCATTCAACGGGTGGGATCAGGCGAAAAGATTCGACCGCTATCTCCGGTTCATCCTGACTTAACAGATAACTTCCCTTTATATTTAACAATTCACTTCGAATATTTTCTCCTTTTTTATTGATAACGATCATACCTTCTAACAAACTGCGATCCTCCCGGTTGCAGACCTCTAATAAGTCATCAATTACATCCAATTGAGGATTCGCATGTAGTTCCCGCAAACTATGCTGGAACCGAAAAGCCATCCCAGGACGTTTATTGTTAGCATACAGTACTGTTAATCGATCATTGATGAAATCAGGCAAATCCGGATACTTTTTATATAAAGGATTGTCAATAATTAATCGGTAAATTTCATTCTCAAAAGCAGGGGTCACCTCTTCCTTATTCACCACATCAAGGATGAGACGAAATAATTGTAGTTGCTCATGTAGTACTGGCTGAGTTTTCTTGTCGAATTCCAATTGCGCAAAGGTCTTACCTGCTGCATAAAAATCTCCTGATAAATATTCCAGATACCCAAGAGCCAGTTTCCAAAGCGGCAAATTTCGTACATGCTTTTCTTTCACTGCTTTGATCACCAGTTCCTGTAATTGTACCAAGTATAGACCGGCATTTTCTCGTGGAATATCATGCAAAATTTTGTTATTCTTTTTTTGATCATTAAATTCCAATCCCAGAAAATCCCGCTCCAGCTTTTTCATTTCCTTCATTAAGAGCAGTTCTAACATTTCACTGGCAGGCGAAAGCTCATAGATCTTTTTCATCTCTTCCACCGCTTTGGCTTCATCAGCAGTAGCCCGGATAGCATAAAGCGCAGCGCGCTCCTCATCATCTTGACAAAGCAACCAACATGCCCGCCATTCTTCGTCCGTTTTAATACGGAAACTGCGAAAGGCTGACGAACGTTTACTTGGGCAATGCAGGAAAATCTGCATGTACAAATAGGCCGCTTTAATTCGTTCCCCCATCGCCATCATCGCTCCTGCCCGATGACCCTGGATCCAATATTGCAAGATACTCCCGCCTAGTTGCTCCAAGGGGCCTACAGGGTCGGTTTTTGGCAATAAGTAATCGTAAAGTTCTAAGGTCCGTTCATACTGTCCGGCGTAATGAGCTAAGCGGATGACCTGATAGGCATAGCGCAAGCGAATATAATTTGACTTGGTCTTTTGGAAATCACGTAACCCTATTTTGATCAAACTTCCCATCGCCACCGTATCTCTTTTACCTTCTTCCCAACCACGGTGTTTTACGACATATGGTTCACACTTTTTTGCAAAAACGAGATAACGCGATGTTTCAATACATTTCTTTCTTTGTAAATAAAGTGCAAAACTGTTTTTGGAAAACCGAAAATCCAGGGGCAAATTTTTACTCCGAACAGAAGTATACAATGACTCCAATTCTTCGATACTGCTTTCATAGATCACTTTACGTAAATCAGGAATTTTGACTAGCCCGCAAAAAATGTCCTGCCATTCCTGTAGATTTCCTCTTTCCTGCATCGTATCCAACTCTGCGTACAAATTTTCAAAACGCAATAAAAACGGAGATAGGTCAGCATTATCTTGCACCAGGTCTGTTCGCAAAAAGGCGTAACCTTTGAAACTATAATCTCCCGGACCACAAGCTTGTGAAAACCTTAATGGCAAACAGGCCAGCAGCCATAACAAGGTGATCCCGATAATTGTTTTAAATTTATGACTGTACATTTAATTAATGATCGATAAGGTAAAAAACTTATACTTCTTGTTTCTTGCGTTGAGTCTTCTGTTTTCGATGTCGAAACACACCAACACTTTTACGATGCATCTTACGTAGTGGTGCCCAGAAGTGGCGATCCAGCCACCACATCACTTTAGCATATCGTGGAAAGATGATGATCTCCTTATTTTTTATTACTCCCTTTAATATCTTAGCACAAGCTTCATCCACAGGAATAATACGGAAGGGGATGGATTCCTTTAAGCCAAACTCCACTCCTACCCGCTCTCCCGAATAGATATTGCTCTCAATAAAAGCAGGACAAACGGCGCTTACTTTTACACCCAGATCTTCTCCTTCATACCGCAAGGACCGGCTCAACCCTACTACCGCATGCTTGGTGGCAGCGTAAGAGCTTGCCATCGGAAAGGGGACCAGGCCTGCAACTGAAGCAATATTAACAATATGGCCAGAACCTTGTCGCACCATCTGTTTATAAGCCGCGAGGGAGCCATGAACGACCCCCATGAGATTGATCTCTACGATGCGGCGCCAGTGCTTTACTTCCGTATCCTGCATCTCTCCGCTTATTGCAATTCCGGCATTATTGAAAATATAATCGATGCGCTTGTATTTGACAATGACTTCATCAATATGGCTGGCAACGGCATCCGCATCTGTAACATCCAACAATTGTGCTTCTGCCTGTCCGCCAGCCTGGTGGATCTCTGCGGCCACAGTCGATACATTTTCTACGTGAATATCAGATAATACTAATTGGGCACCTGCACTTCCCAGTTGCCGGGCCAGTTCTTTTCCAATTCCAGATCCAGCCCCCGTGATTAAAATAACCTGTTGCTTAAATAATTTCATAGTGAGGAAAGGTACAAAGATTTTAGGGGCTGCTCAAAAAAATCAGTGCTTCATAGACAGAATTATTCTCCTCGTCGGAAAAGATGGAACCATCATGGAAAAAGTACTTTATTTGCACCTAACACCTCTCATCAGCAAAAACTACCCAACCGAGTAGTCCTTCTACATATCACTTTCACTACCTTGTAAGATTAATCTGGTCTTTATAGTCGATTTTTTTTAGACATAAGCTGCTGCAGTTATGATGAAGTCTACCACACCTCAATCTTATGCTTTGCTAGCGTGCATTCTATTTTTGCTGCTTCCCCACTCCGGGTTCAGCGAGCCAGTGCATTCTCTTGATTTTATTACCGTAGAAGAAGGGCTCTCACAAAGCACCGTTAATGCGTTAGCACAGGATGACAAAGGGTTTCTGTGGATTGGTACACAGGATGGATTAAACTACTACGATGGCCATGAGTTTAAGATCTACAAAAAAGACCCTTTTGAAATCAACTCCCTTTCTGATAACCATATAACTGCTCTATTAATTGATAAATATGATCGATTATGGGTAGGAACTATGCGTGGTGGACTAAATTACTTTGATCCGGTTAAGCAGCAGTTCACTCGTTTTACCTTTAAGGAAGGTAATGACAACAGCCTAAGTAATAATTGGGTCACTACTTTACACGAGGACTCACAAGGTGACATTTGGATTGGGACCACCAACGGGCTTAATCGACTTAGCAAGCTGAACCTTGACAGCTTCGAAATCCATCGTTACCCTTTAATACATGATGACAAGGAGATCGAAAATAGACTACAGCTTATCTCTGCTATTCATCGACCTTCGAATGAAGAACTACTGGTAGGATCCCGGAATGGATTTTATCGGATCAGGCTGGATGAAGGATTAACCCCATCGTCTTGCCAATGGATGGAAATAACTACTTCCCAAAACAAGTACGTAAAAAGCATAAATAGTTTTTATCCTCTCCCAACAGGAGATTGGCTCATTGGCACTACTAGCGGGCTTTTCCGTTGGGATGGTCAAAGTATAAAATTTGAGCATTTAGATTTACCAGGGTTGACAGGATACGATGCCCAGATTGAGGTTACTCAATTTTTACAAAAAGGCAGCGACCAACTGCTAGTGGCAACGGTAGAAGGCGTTTTCCAGTTTGACCTAAATCGAGCTTTCCCTGAAGGCAAACATATTTACCCATCAGCACCTGATAGTTGGGATTTCCAGTCGCCCGTCATTATTGATCTCCTGGAGGACAAGCTTCACCCCGGGCTGCTCTGGTTAGGTACCAACATTTCTGGTTTGGTCAAGCTTTATCCCCGACAAGTTCACTTTAATACGGATCGCCTGTACGGAGTCTCTCGTGACCATGGCGTCTCTCCTTCTGTTTTTCATCTGCTGGAGGATGACGAGCAACGGTTATGGATCGGCCTGGAAAAAGGTATTTTAATCAAAAATGAATTAACAGGACAACAGCAATTCTATTCCCGGATTCGAATTGCCGATAAGTTATTTAATATACCTTTCCCGCATTGTTTATACAAAGATAGCGATGGTACGATCTGGGCAGGCATGTATAATAGTTTATTAAAACTATATCTGGTGAATGGTGAATTACAAGGTGATTACTTTTCTTATCCGCATGACTCTAAAAACACTCCTATTCTTTCAATTTACGAAGATGGCCCCTACCTGTACCTGGGAAGCACCAATAGTATCTTCTTATTCAATCGCAAAGAAGAACGCTTTACGGATAGTCCTGTTTACCTTAAAGGTATACCACAATACCAATCTCTAAATAATAAAGATCAAAAACCACAAGCTGGTTTTCGCATTACTTCTATGCACAGAGATCGACAAGATCGGCTGTGGGTTGGCTGTAGCAATGGATTATTTTTATTCCCTGACTTAAAAAACAAACACCTCAGTTCTCAGCAGGAGCACATTGCCAGCTACTACTACCAACACCCTAAACGTCAGAACAGCCTGGCAGATAATATGGTCAATCAAATCGTTGAAGATTCTAATGGACAAATTTGGGTGGCGACTATGAATGGCTTGGCCAAGGTTGTTTTCAAACAACAAAACTTGCAATTTATTAATTATTACGAAAAAAATGGTCTTGCAAATAACGTGGTGTATGGTATTCTTCCAGAACCACATGGTGACCACATCTGGCTAAGTACGAACAATGGACTTTCTCGTTTTCATCCTCAAAAACAACAATTTTATAATTATAAAAAAAGAGATGGTCTACAAAGTAGCGAGTTTAACAGTACGGCCTATTGCCATACAAAAGACGATCGCCTAATGTTCGGTGGGATTAAAGGTTATACTGCTTTTCGGCCGGAAGAAGTGAATTTGTCTACTTATAAACCTCCCGTATGGATTACCTCCCTAACTACTTTTAACGGACGGCGGTATCACTTATTAAATGGGGCCACGGATGGGCCAGTGATTTTAGACCACAGTGAAAACTCCTTTGCTGTTCATTTCACCGGAATGGATTTTTTACATCCTGCTGAGGTAGAATATTTTTACGATTTAGAAGGCGGCACTGCAAAGGACGTTCATATTGGTAGACGTCGACAGATTGAATTCAATCAGTTAGCTCCCGGCAAATACAACCTCTGCGTTAAGGCGAAAGGTAAGGATGGAGCCATTAACCTGCTTGGTGACAACCTGGAAATCCATATCCTCACTCCCTATTGGCAGCAATCCTGGTTTTATTGGTTATGTGCCG
>CBDUIU010000049.1:0-12108 GCA_965367335.1 uncultured Saprospiraceae bacterium | reverse complement strand
GTTTTATGTTAAATAATGGTTTGGCGATAAAAGCTTCCTTTGCCACCATGCGGCAATATATTCAATTACTCGCAAATGAAAACTTGGGGCTTCCTACTGACCTTTGGTTACCAACTACCGGCAAAGTAAAACCGCAGGATTCCTGGCAGGCCGCAATCGGAGCCGCAAAGACCATTGGCCAATATGAAATCAGCGTCGAAGGTTATTACAAGGAAATGAAAAATGTTTTGTCTTACAAAGAAGGGGAGAGTGTATTTAGTTTAGAGCCATGGGAAGACAGGGTGACACAAGGCGAAGGAGATGCTTATGGCGCTGAGTTTTTTATCCAAAAGAAAAAGGGCCGATTGACTGGGTGGCTTGGTTATACTTTATCCTGGACGAATCGCCAATTTGATGACCTGAATTTTGGAAAAAAATTCCCCTTCAAATATGATCGTCGTCATGACCTGTCTGTGGTAGCTAGTTATAAACTGAGTAATAAAGTACATATTTCAGCAGCTTGGGTGTTTGGAACCGGAAATAATGTAACCATACCCACTGCTAAGTATTCCGGATTTTATCCGCCTACGATTAGTCGTAACGGGCAAGACATCAGCATCGAACCAGCAAGCGATCTGAGTTACTTTTCCAGTCGGAATAACTACCGGATGCGGGCTTATCATCGCTTAGATTTTGGAATTGATTTTATAAAAAAGAAAAAACGTGGAACGAGAATTTGGAATATTAGTACCTATAATACCTACAGTCGTAAAAATCCATTCTTCATTATCATTGAAGAAGAATCTACTTACGATGATACCGGCAATTATATAGGCTCCGAAAAGAAGTTAAAGCAAATTAATTTGTTTCCGTTAATTCCTTCCATTAGTTATCGTTTTGAGTTTTAATCCTATCCCTAAAATTGAAGATCATGTTGCATAATATAAAATATATTTTCTGTGTATTTACTGTTGTCATCCTATTGGCTGGGTGTGATGGTAACTTTTTCTCTACAACACTGGATGATGAAATACCCGAATCAACCCCACAAATGGCCATCCATGCATTTATTACTGAAGGAGATTCGCTGGTGCTAGCTTCTGTTACACGCACCTATGGGCCTCTTGATGACCGTCCTGCAAATGAATTGTTGAGTGGGGCAGAGGTCGAGCTCTACGAAGACGGTGATTTGCTGATCACTTTAGAGGAGGAAGACATAGGGTTCCCGCCATTGAATTACTTTAGCTTTCTTCCTGAGGGTTTAGATGGTCAAGGGAAAACCTACGAAATAGTGGTCCGCCATCCTGAATTTGGGGAAGCCCGTGCAACTCAAGTCATGCCGACTGATGTGCCATTAAAAACTGCTCGTTTTAAACAGAATCTGGGCGTGAATGAAGAAGGGGAGCGGCTTAATGGAATTACCATTTCACTAGATGATCCCGCGGGGATAGATAATTACTATGAAGTATCTGTTTATACGCAGTTTAATGGTCAAGGGGGAGGTGGCCGACGGCTTTATATTGAAACAGTAGACCCAACGATCCAGGAAGGATATGAAGGGTGGACCACCGGAGGAAACTCTTTGTTGATTGACGGTACCTCTTTCGATGGGCAATCTGTTAGCTTTGAATTGTTAGGATATAATGTGGATACTACGGGTCAGACATTGTTTATAAACTGGCGTAATATCAGCAAGGAAATGTATCGTTACAGTCGGACGCTTTACCTGGTAAAAGATCAAATCATAGAAGAAAACCCTTTTGCTTCACCAGTATCTGTTTTTTCAAACATTAATGGAGGGCTGGGTGTTTTTGGTAGTCGGACTGAAGAACGAATTTTAGTGAAATAGTTTGCGCGTACTGCCAGAAGTCTTAAACTGATTAGCAAAAACGTATCACGCCTGCGCATTGGAGTTTATCTTAGAAAGGAACTACGCCAATGCGCAGGCGAGGTAAAACCCGAGATGCACTCCCGTGAATTTCAAAGCACATCCAAAGCCTTCGTTTTAAGGAAGTCGCTGTTTATTTTCCATCATTAATAATTGGACTCTCAACAAACCACTGACGGCCACTAAGTCCGTTATTTCTCCTCGGTAAACCATGTCAACAGCTTCTTGCAATGGGATTTTTTTAAGCTTAAGTTCTTCGGTTTCTTCCGGAGCAGCTTCGCCAAACGTTAAACCTTTTGCCAGGTAGATCATACCGGCTTCATCGGTAACTGAGTTAGACGTATGAAAATCTAATATTTTGGTCCAATCACTGGCGATGATGCCAGTCTCTTCCTGTAATTCCCGTTTAGCTGTTTCCAGGGGATCTGTACCCAGGAGGCATCCCCCTTCAGGAATTTCCCAGCTATATTGATCTAAGGTGTACCGAAATTGTCCAACCAGCCAGGTGTTACCCTCCTCATCAATTGGAACAATTCCAATTGCTAAGTTCTTAAAATGAACGACGCCATAAATACCTTTTCCCCCCGATGGGTTAATCACATTTCTATGGGTCAAACTTATCCAGGGGTTATCATAAACTTCCTTTTCATCCAGGGTAACCCAAGGATTTATTTTTTCTAAATTCATCTCTTGAAGATTGGGTTATAAGGGAAAGTCGTTTACCAGCCGATCAATAAAATTAGAGAACAAGGCGGGTTTGAGCGCAATGGTAAAGAGCATTCCAAATAAAGCTCCATAGAAATGCGCATCGTGATCAATTAGGTCCTGACTGTTTTTACTCGCCCACGAAGAGTAAATCAAGTAGGCGACTCCAGCGACGATACCGGGAACCGGAATGAAATAGACATAAATCAAAGACCAGGGAGAAAGCAAAATACTGATAAACACTATTCCAGAAACCGCACCTGAAGCACCTAAACTTCTGTAGCCCGGATTATTGCGATGTTTTAAAAAAGTTGGAATATCAGCAAATACGATGGTCGCCAGATACATTGCGATGTATAATACTCTACCCATCATATCACCAAAAAAAGCTACATATACTTTTTCTATATATTCACCAAAACTCCATAAAACAAACATATTGATTCCCAAATGCAACCAACTCCCATGCACAAAACCAGACGAGATAAATCGATAATAAGACTTATCTCTTACTTCCTGATACGGGTAATGCATCAACTGATTTTTCAGGCTGGGATTATTAAAACTTTGATAGGAAATTAGTCCAGTAACTATAATGATAAAAATGGTAATTGACACAAGCAGTAAGTTTTTAATCAGCCCAACTTAGCTAGGCGTGATGGTAAGGTTCGTTGCGCAAGATAGTCATTGCACGATAAATTTGTTCAAGAAAAAATAAGCGAATCATTTGGTGTGAAAAGGTCATTTTCGACAAAGATAGTTGCATATTCGCCCGTTGGTACACATCGTTGGAAAAACCATAGGCACCACCTACCACAAATATGAGTTGCCGATGAGATTGTCCGAGCTGTTTTTCCATAAATTTTGCTAAGCCGATAGAATCCAATTGTTTCCCTCTTTCATCCAGTAATACTAAAAAATCCCCGGTATTGAGTTTTGACAACAGTAGTTCCCCCTCTTTGAGTTTTAACTGTTCTGCATTCATTTTACCCTTAATTTTTACATCAGGTAATATTTCATAATGAAATGGTAGATAATGTTTTAACCGTTTTTCATAAAGGTTACAACCTGATTTGAGGTAGTCCGCATTCGTTTTTCCAATAACGTAAAAAATAACTTTCATGAATCCCGTATTGCTGAATAAGTATTAATGAGTGATATGATCGCTTTTCTCAGAATCAATAAATGTTAAAAACGTAAGCCTGATAGCATCTGCTGTACTGCCTTCCATTCCTTGAATTCTTTTTGAATCACAGTTAACAGCCGTTGACTTAAACGATTTGCACGCATTTCACTCAAATGTCTGAATAACTTCTCTACCTTTCGGGCAGCAGGAATTCCCAGGTAGGAGCCAAGGTATTGACGCAATGCTTTTTCATAGATTGGTTCAAGTTGCGGGCGAATATGACTTGGAATTTCCGGGTGTAAGGACATCAGCAGGTCAAGGTCGGCCTCAGCCTGCAGCAGTTGCAATAAGTCAGGCCATCTACTTTCGATTAGGTAAAGCTGAGCTATGGATTTTCGTTCTATTAATGAATGAGGTAGAGTTTTGACCTGAAGCAAAATCCGATCGATCAAATTGGAGTCATTAGGAAGCTGGTCTCGCAAAATTTGATAAAACTCAATTTTGCCCGTTGCCAGGAATAAGCCCTGAGACAATTCTATCATTTTTGTATGATCTTCTTCTAACACTGCCACCTGTAACAGGTAAGTTTTCATTTTAAGATGATAATCCGGATCAACGAAGAGACGAATCCCAATAGTTGCCAATTGTTTTTGTAAGACAAGATCCTCAGGTAGGACAGTCTGGTCCAGTAGGTTTATCAGTAAAGCCGGAGAATTAACCAAATCAAAAATATAGTCTGGCCACTTAGTGGAAGGGGCATTTTTTAGTGCGAGTAAAAGTATTCGCTGGCCATAATGGCTATGAACATTAAGGTGATTAAAAGTTTCCTGTAAGTTTTCTAAAAAATGCTGGCGGATTTGAGAAGGTAGTTGGGGCAAGGTATCCGCTAAATGACCGGATTGCAACGCAGAAAGGAGCCAAGACCGGGTGCGTAATTTATGCTCTAATAGCTGGGAAAGTTCTTTACGCAACTTAGGACCCATGTCACTGTTTAGTAAATCCTTAAGCCATTGAAAAGTGACAGACAATCGATCCAGAAACTCAATAGACTTTTTATTTTCCAGGTCTTTTTGTTTTAAAGGAAGGAGATGATCAAAGGTGGCGCTCAGTATGGATAATGCTTCCCGGTAATTTTTATCAACCATTGCTTTTTGCCAATGCATTTCCAGCTGAGTGAGCAACCAGTTGAGTCTTTTTTTGCTGGTTGGGCTGAGTCGATTTTTAGGAATAGCTGCAGATTTGACGGTGGCAATTATTAGTTCTTCGTATTTAAGTGTACTGTTTTCCAGTGGGACATCAATCGCAAAATGAGCCTTAAGTGCCAACGCAAACGGACGATTATTCCTGGCGTAATTTTTAATAAATGCTTTTAGTGAATCTTCGTTAGTATATTGTAAAACAGCATTGATCGACAATTTTTGATAGGTACGTTTAGCTGTTACAATTCGCCTTTCATTCGATTTTTTAAGGGCTTTTTCGGCCTGGATTTTTTTCAAAACAAAAAGCAAGGCTACGATATGTCGACAGATCTTGTCTTTAGCAAAGGTCTCACAATCACAGGTGTAAGCTTTTACCCTGGATGGACTGAGTTGCGTTTCTACCTCATATTCTTCGTTATCCTTGACAATACCGGTCCACAGATGCTTATCTGCTTCTGCTGCAAGCCCTACAGCATTTTTTTCAAACAAATTCCTGCCCATATCGACGAGCTCCCCGGGAAGATGTTGTTCAAAATGTTGTAGCAAAAAAGGCATGGACCGAATTTTTGTAAGTTTTTACTTTTTTGGAAATGAATTTTTCGTAAAAATCCAAATAGTAAAGATAACAAAAAATGATGATATTTAGAAGTTGGCAAGTGCTTACAAAAGCCCCCTTATTCATCGGGTTTTTAAAAAAAAATATGGCAAGGAAAAAAGAAGTCAAACATCTGGCTTTAACTAAAATTGTCTTATCTTTCAATTCTGTAAATTGACATTGTATATTCAAAGCAAACAGTTTTGGAGATAAGGGTCAATTGATAACTCATTTACTTCTGACAATTATTTTTAAGGTTAAAAAGTCAACCAATGAAATCAGTATATTTTATCCGACACGCAAAATCAAGCTGGGATGATATGTCTTTGAGAGATATTGATCGGCCCTTAAATTCACGAGGGTTAAGAGATGCCCCCTTCATGGCCACGGTATTAAAAGGAAAAGGGGTAAAGCCCAATGCTATTATCTCAAGTCCGGCAAACAGGGCATTTACAACCGCAAGTTTTTTTGCTAAAGAACTGGATATCCCGAAGAAAGAAATTAAAATAGAGCCCCGGATTTATGAAGCTATGACAAGTGAAATAATGGATATTATCCAAAATCTTCCTGATGCCTATAAGCTGATATTGATTTTTGGCCATAATCCTACCTTTACTTCTGTAGCCAACCAATTTACAAGTCAATATCTGGCTAACCTACCAACTTGTGGTATCTTTAGAGTAGATGCTAACGTGGAGTCTTGGTCTCAATTTAATGATGCTACCGGAGAACTTACGGAATTACATTATCCCAAACAATATTTTTCCTAAGTATGATCCTCCGTTCGGTTATATTTTCGCTGATCCTTTTCTCCGCTTTAGGTTGTCAGCCTAAACAGAAAATGACAATTCCAGAGGATAAGATGGTAGAAATTTTATTAGACGCTCATGTACTTGAGGCGAGTATCAAGGAAGTTTTCGTTCATGAGAAGGATAGCATTAATCAAGTCTTTCATGAGCAATTATTCAAGATACATCAAATCACACCGGAAATATATTGGTATAACCTGGAATTAATTCAACAGGACCCCCAATTGACGAATCGAATTTACCACCGCCTACAAGATTCTATTATGCTAAGGGCGAGTCAGTCAGATCTGGAAATGAAAGGAGAAATTGAGGGAAATAAGGAAGGGGATAAAAAAAAATGAAGCCTCCATCCACGAAGGCTTCACTAAGACTTATGAGAGAATAATTAAAAGGCTAGGACAAAATTAGTAATTATTTAAGAAATAAACAAATTCAGGAAGAAATTGTCAGAGAAAAGAAAAAAAATGCCTTATTTTGGTGCTAAAGAAGCGTTGAATGGATATTTCTGGTATTAAGATTCTGGTAGTGGACGATGAACCCGATATTCTGGAGTTCATTTCTTATAATCTATCAAAGGAAGGCTTTGATGTAATCACTGCTCAAAATGGTAACGAGGCTTTGGAGATTGCCCATCGGGAGCATCCCCAGATTATGATCCTGGACATCATGATGCCTGAGATGGATGGCATTGAGTTATGTCATCAGATTCGCTCTGACGGAGCTTTCAATAATACGATCGTCGCTTTTCTAACTGCAAGAAACGAGGACTTTACGCAAGTCACGGCTTTAGACATTGGAGGGGATGATTTCATCACCAAACCCATTAAACCCCGTTTATTAGTTAGCCGGATAAAGGCCCTGGCTCGTCGGTTAAAATGGAATAAAGAACAGCAACCAGAAAAAACGCAGCAGATTTTTGGTGATTTAATTATTGACCGGGAACGCTATCAGGTTTTTATAAAAGATAAGGCCATTGATTTGGCGAAAAAGGAATTTGAACTGCTGCATTTACTGGCATCGAAGCCAGGCAAAGTGTTTACCCGGGAAAAAATATACTCTAAAATCTGGGGCTCCGATGTTATTGTGGGCAATCGCACGATTGATGTACATATCCGTAAATTACGAGAGAAGTTGGGCAATACCTTTATTAAGACAATTAAGGGCATAGGATATAAATTTGATTATTGATGACTAAAAATGCAACGCCACATCAGATAGCCTTGTATTGTGTGGCCTTGATTACTGCCACAGTTTCTCTTTTGCTGCTAGGATTAAAGTATTTCCAATTGATAATCGTTGAATGGTATACCTTGATTGGTATCCTGATTTTCCTCGTCATCACTTCTTACCTGGTTGTAATTTATTTACTACGTGAATATATTTATCGTAGGGTTAAACTGATTTACAAAAGTATCCACCGCTTCAAGTTATCCACCCAGGATCGGGCTCAGGATATTG
The DNA here is from genome assembly GCA_965367335.1 of uncultured Saprospiraceae bacterium. Lineage (GTDB taxonomy): Bacteria > Bacteroidota > Bacteroidia > Chitinophagales > Saprospiraceae > CBDUIU01. Next base: position 4,349 of record CBDUIU010000049.1, on the reverse strand, counting down.
ATCTGGCCACTGATATCCTTGGTGATGTACAAAAGGAAGTCGCACGATGGGCTTTCAACCAGCAAAAGGAAATTCAATCTCTAAAGTCAATGGAAACGTATCGTCGAAACTTCGTTGGCAATGTTTCTCATGAGTTGAAAACACCTATTTTTAATATTCAAGGATACGTTCACACCTTACTGGATGGTGGTCTCTATGATGAGAACATCAACATGAGTTATTTGGAGAAAGCAGCCCGAAATATTGAACGATTGCAAACGATAGTTGATGATTTGGAGGCTATTTCACGGCTCGAATCAGGGGAGCTTACCCTGGAAATGCAACAATTTGACATTAGCAGATTAGTGCAAGAGGTTTATGAAGAAATGGAAACCATTGCTCACCGAAAAAGTGTTTCGCTACAATTTAAGACAGGTGCAGATGGTGCCTTCCAGGTAATCGCAGATCGGGAAAGCATTCGTCGAGTACTCAATAATTTAGTAGTTAATGCCATTAAATACGGAAAGGCAGGTGGGGTAGTGAAGACTGGAATGTATGATATGGGCAATTATATCTTAGTTGAAGTAGCGGATAACGGGATTGGGATTTCAGAAGAACACTTAATCCATGTTTTTGATCGCTTTTACCGGGCTGATAAAAGTCGCTCACGTGACTTGGGAGGATCCGGACTTGGACTCGCAATCGTTAAACACATTATCGAGGCACACAATCAAACGATAAATGTCCGCAGCACAATGAAATTAGGCTCTACCTTTGGATTTACCCTAAAAAAAGCTTGACGAAAGGTAAACGCTATACACGTAACAGCGAATTCGTCTTTGATCTGTTAGAATAGATAACAACTCCAACTCCAAGGCTTAAATATGCTTACCGGAATCTTTTATACCCATTTTGGCCAGATCGTCAATACTTCTCTTCGCCGGGATGGAGATCCCATCTAATTTAGATTTGTAAATATCTTTTACCAAGTTAAAAGCAGGAATGTCGCTTTCTGGCATTGGATCAGGAGGAGGTAGGTTCTGACGAAGCGGATCCACTTGACGGCCATTCTTCCAAAAGCGGAAACAAACGTGTGGTCCGGTAGCTAAACCGGTAGACCCCACATAACCAATCACCTCACTTTGTTTTACCTTAACTCCGGGTTTCATTCCTTTGGCAAAACGGCTCATATGTAAATATTGTGTTTGATACGTTTTGTCATGACGTATTTTGACAAATTTCCCATTACCCCGGCTATAACTTACCTGAGTAACGATTCCGTCGGCCACTGCCATAATTGGTGTTCCGTGTGGTGCGGCATAATCTGTTCCTCGATGCGGTCTAACGCGTTTTAATACGGGATGGTAGCGGCGTGGATTAAAGCGAGATGATATGCGGCTATATTTAACAGGTGATTTCAAAAAAGCCTTCTTCATCGGCCTGGCCTCTAAATCATAAAAACCGCTATGACGCTCATTTTCAAAGTAGATAGCATGAAAATCATTTCCAAAGTGTTGAAAATATGCGGCCAGGATTTTTCCCGAACCAACTGGTTTGCCATCAATTATTTGCTGTTCGTATACCAGTTTAAATTTATCCTTTTGTTGAATATGGTGAAAATCAATAGACCAGGCAAAGGCATCTTCCATTTTTACCGCAAGGTCGTATTCCATATCATTATCTACCATTGCATTCCACAAACTACTTTCAATAATCCCGGAAGACTCAACAATCTTAACATCAATGGGATGCTTGACTACTGCTACCTTTTTTTGGTTTAAGTCAAACTTTACGTATCCATAGGCATCCGGTTCATATATAAAGAAGTCAGGTGCAGTACTTGTATCTCTATTTAAAATATGATACGGTTTACCGGCACGAAGCGTCCGTACATCAAATTCATCTTTTGCATTAGTGACCAATCCCTCTACCGTTTCATAAGAAACACCATATCCCATTAACAAATCAGAGAGAAACTGATTAGGTTGGATGGTAGCCGAATGGATAGTAAAGGTGTCAATTGCGAGGCCATATTTAATATTTGGAATCGAGACGGGAAAGGAAGAAAGTGCTAACTGTGGTTCAGGCTTGACTTTCTTTGATAATTGTACTCTAAATGATGAGCTTAAAAAGACAGCACTGGTGCAAAGCCCTAATATCAAAGCAAGACTAGTTAGTGTTTTCCAATTCTTCTTAACCCACGAAGTTGCTAGATCTGAAAGTTCCATCAAAGTTTTGTTTTTCAAATGCCAAATATAACAGGTTATTTAAATATCCTGCCAAAAGCTGTTAAAAAAATACCGAATGATTGGAGCCTATCCATTCATTCGGTATTTTCTTTGGGGAAATGCTGATAAATTGAAATAAGTTGTAATACGAACAATTGTCAAAATTGTTCTATCCCTCAAAATGAAGGGAGATGGTAAAGGTTCTGGTGAGGATTTTTTCAATCACAGTAGAAGTTCGTACATCTTCCTGATAAATTAATACGTTTCCAAGTCCGTGAGAAATTTTAAACTCAGGTGAGAAGATAAAATAAGGAAAGAAGAATTGTATACCTGCACCATACTCAAATGAGAAGTCAGTAGGAGCGATCTTAACCAAATCATCTATTTGTCTCGTCCTGGAATCACTTGCCACATCAAAAGCGTATTTGATCCCTGCTATGACAAACAGTCTTAGGTCATTATAAGGGGCTGATTTATATCGGATATGAAAAGGAAATTCAACAAAAACTGACTCAATCTTTCGGATATCAAGAGGTGAACCATCAGTTGGACGGGTATAGTTAATATTACGTTCTGCAAAAGAAAGTGTTGGCAGGAAACGAAAATCGAAATATTGGCCAATTTTAAGATTGGTAACAATTCCAAGGTTGAAACCAGGACCAGTAACAGATTCAGCGGTCCCAATACTATCATTGAGGATAAACCGACGAGAATAAAAGATATTATAATCCGAGTTGTTGTACCCCAAGGTTATCCCGAAATAATAAGGTTTCGATTGGAAATCCAGGAAATTATAACTGCCTCTAACCTTTTGAGCGTCAGCAGGGGAGGAGGCAAGAAGAAAAACTGCGATGATTATTTGTATCCGTAGTAAATTGAGCATATGCCCAAGCTTAGTCGTTTGCATTGATTTGATTTGAAGCCTATGTTGTCTAAGATGTTTACAAAATCCGTACCCTCGGGAAAGGCTTGAACTGACTCATACAGATATTGATATGCCTTGGGATCTTTAGAGGTCAATTTGCCGATATTGGGTAAAATATATTTAAAATAACCATTGAACAATTGCTTGAATGGAAAAGCGGTAGGTCTTGAAAATTCCAGAATAACAACTTTTCCTCCGGGTTTTAAAACACGGTACATTTCTCGTAGCCCTACTTCAAGATGTTCAAAGTTACGTACGCCAAATGCAACGGTCAGGGCATCAAAAGTATTGTCTCCAAATGCTAGATTCTCGCTGTCACCTTGCGTCATCTGAATCAGATTGCTCAATTGTTTTTTTGCAATTTTTTTACGCCCGATTTCTAACATCTCATTTGAAATATCCAGGCCTATAATGGAACTGGGTTGCAGCTGACGAGCAACTTCCAGGGCTAAATCACCAGTCCCGGTAGCTATATCCAGCACTTTTTTAGGGTTATGCTCTTTTAAAAGTGCAATCGCTTTTTTCCTCCACACCTTGTCAATTCCCAGTGATAAAACCCGATTGAGCAGGTCGTAATAAGGAGCAATATTATCAAACATTTGCTCAACTTGTCTTCTTTTGCTTCCAGCTTCTTCGCCGTATGGTTTTATATTACCCATTCAAAAAATTTGATTTTTCAACAACCCGTTAAAGAGGATGATTTCTACATGCAGCTCCACTAGCTAAATCGGCCACAAAGGTACGAATAATGGACACTATTGCATTGGTTGTATTTATATTTTCCTGGAAGAAAGAATTTTTTTTACTTTTCAATAACAGTGGAGCTCTTAAGGCACGGCATAACCATCAAGTCAGTGTATCCCTCACTGCCTAACAGCTTAATTTTTCATCATTTCTATCACGGTTTCAATAAAATTGATACAATTTGGAAACACTAACAGACTCAAAAATGAAACTTAGAAAAAAAAATACCGTTTCTATAAATATTTTTAAATATAAATTGAGAGGTATAAATTGAGGGCTAAGTATAAGTAGAGAAATAACAAATAAGAAAAATAGTGTAGTATAAACAATTGAGAACAAGGCCCTAAATTACAAATTTACCTCATGCTTTTTTCCATATTACACCTTCCCGGTTCCCCTTTTCATCTTTATTCAATAGGTAGTGATAAAAAGCCAATCTCCACCCGGATCTAGTCACAACTTAGGTTAGTAAC